>NZ_JAXBVE010000052.1:0-30568 GCF_035181445.1 Photorhabdus africana | reverse complement strand
TTAACATTGTTCTCGGCATGATGGTGAGGTCTGGTTGTTTTTTGGCGAAAGTAATTATATCAAATCATCATGCTGTCTAATAATCCCCCGAAAAACATCAACAACCCCTAGTAACCCTGCGGTATACGTCAACGCCAATAGTCGACTTGAGGTTTTTGCGCGCGGTGCCGATAACACACTCTGGCACATCTGGCAAACCACTCCCCATTCCGGTCCGTGGTCAAACTGGTGTTCTCTAGGTCACATAATCACCAGTAACCCAGCAGTCCATATCAACGCCGATGGCCGACTGGAAGTCTTTGCCCGGGGTACCGATAACGCACTCTGGCACATCTGGCAAACTGCTCCCCACGCGGGATGGTCTAGCTGGCAATCATTAGGCGGCACCATCACTAGTGATCCAGTAGTCACCTGCACCGTCGATGGTCGGCTGGAAGTCTTTGCGCGTAGTGTCGATAATGCACTTTGGCACATCTGGCAAACCTTCCCCTATTCCAGTCAGTGGTCTAACTGGGACTCGCTGGGTGGTATTATCACCAGCGCCCCTGTGGTAGCAAAGAATTATGACGGCCGACTTGAAGTCTTTGCACGTGGTGCCAACAAAGGACTCTCACTCTTCCACATCTGGCAAAATGATACCCATTCAGGCTCATGGTCCAACTGGGCTTCATTAGGTGGCGGACTCTCCAGCGGCCCAGAAGTTGTGAAAAATTCTGATGGCCAATTTGATGTCTTTGTGCGCAATACCGGTAACGGACTTCACCACATCTGGCAAACTGCTCCCTATTCCAATCAGTGGTCTGATTGGACCTACCTCGGTGGTGTTTTTATCGACGCTTCCGCAATCAAATAATCTGAAAGGAGCCAAATTCGCACAATACACACGTAATTTTCTGGCCCGATGCATTAGAGAAAACATTCACTACTCTGCATCAGGCCAGTATTACCTAATGTGCTGGAATTAATCCAATAGCCAGATGACGAATTTTGTACTTTAATAACGATCATCAGATATTTTGAATAAAAAAACAAATATAACCGTAAAAAAACAGACTTAAAATAGAAAACAAAGAAAACTTTAAAATAAGAAAACAGTTTATATATAATTAATGTTTTTTAGATGTTCGTATTTGAAAATACACATCCAAAACATAGACATCCATAATATAAAATTAAACCCAATAAATTAATAATTAAAGTTTAACACAAAATAAAATATCATTTATTCATTTTATGAATAAAAATACACAGAATGCAATCGGAAGTATTAATGTGAAATTAAATACACTGTTTATTAAATGACTATTTAGTGAGTCTAAAAAATGATACCTAAAGAGGATATATATTATGAAAAAAGAATCTATTAATACATCAGGGCCAGATAATACCAAATCATCTATTTCAGACGAAATAGAAATATCCAATGAAATCTCTTGGACCGCGTTACCCAGAGTTATCTCGGCGGCAAATAACGCCGATGGTCGGCTTGAGGTTTTCGGTGTGAGCACCAACAATGCTGTGTGGCACAACTGGCAAACGGTACCCAATACCGGATCTTCCTGGTCTGGCTGGCACTCACTGAATGAAGGAGCGACCAGCAAACCCGCCGTTCACATTAACTCAGACGGCAGATTGGAAGTATTCGTACGTGGTTCAGATAATGCATTATGGCATAACTGGCAGACCGCCCCCGGTGCCGGTTGGTCTGGCTGGCAATCTTTAGGTGGTCAGATCACCAGCAACCCAGTGGTATATGTCAACTCCGATGGCCGGCTTGAGGTCTTTGCACGCGGCTCCGATAATGCGCTCTGGCACATCTGGCAAACTGCCCCTCATGCCGGTCCGTGGTCTAACTGGCAGTCACTAAATGGCGTGCTCACCAGTGATCCAACAGTATATGTTAACGCCAGTGGTCGGCCTGAGGTCTTTGCACGCAGCAACGATTACTCTCTCTGGTACATCAAGCAAACGGCTTCTCATACCTATCCTTGGACAAACTGGCAGTCACTGAGTGGTGTGATAACGAGTAATCCGGTGGTGATCAGCAACTCTGATGGTCGGCTTGAAGTCTTTGCACGCGGCTCCGATAACGCTCTCTGGCACATCTGGCAGGTCGCTCCTAATGCAGGTTGGACAAACTGGCGGTCACTGTCTGGTGTCATCACCAGCGACCCAGCGGTACATATCAACGCCGACGGCCGACTTGAAGCCTTTGCGCGTGGCCCCGATGACGCACTCTGGCACATCAGCCAGACGGGAGCATCTGGTTCATGGTCTGAATGGGCCTCCTTGTCCGGTGTGATTACCAGCGCTCCCACAGTGGCGAAGAATTCTGACGGCCGACTTGAAGTTTTTGCACGCGGTGCGGATAACGCACTCTGGCACATTCAGCAAACTACATCATCGTGGTCCACTTGGGCATCCCTCGGCGGCACCTTAATCGACGTTTCAGCCATTAAATAATCTGGAAAGATCGGCTTCACAACAAGACACTCATAACTTTCTGGCTTGATGCATTAAAGGAGAACATTCACAGTGCTGCATCGGGCCAGTAGTCCCTTATTTGCTGGAATTAACCCAATATTCGACACACAAGACGGGTATTCACTCAAGTTCGCTCCCGTTATTTATGATAAAAATATATTTTTCAAATATAAGTAAAAGGAAACCTTAAAACAGGGGAATAATTTATTTATAATTTATTATTTTTGAATGACCGTATGTAAAAATATATATAAACACACCAGGTTTTATAATGTAGCATCTCGTCCACTCAATACTTCACGGACCATTAATCAGCATCAAATAAAACATTAATTATTTCTTCAAAAAATAAAGAGAAAAAGTGAGAATATTAATTCACAGAATTAAATATTTTACTTATTAAATGATTATTTAGTGAATCTGAAAAATTATTTCTAACGAGGATATATATATGCAAGAAGAACCTATTAATATACCAAAGCCAGATAATGCCGAGCTACTTGTTGCAAATGAGGTAGCAATCGAAAACGCGGCAATCGCGTTGTCTGAAATTGTCTCAGTGGTAAACACCTCCGATGGTCGGATCGAAGTTTTCGGTGTGGGCACTGACAATGCCGTGTGGCACAACAGACAAACGGCACCACACTCAGGCTCTTCCTGGACCGGCTGGATCTCACTTAATGGAAAGGTAACCAGCAAACCTGTCGTTTATATCAATACCGACGGTCGATTGGAAGTATTCGCACGTGGCACCGATAATGCGCTCTGGCATATCTGGCAAACCGCTGCCAATGCTGGTTGGTCAAACTGGCAATCTTTAGGGGGTACAATTACTAGTAACCCCGCGGTATATGTCAACACTGATGGCCGACTCGACGTCTTCGCACGTGGCACCGATAATGCACTTTGGCACATCTCACAAACCGCCGCTCATTCCGGTCCGTGGTCGAGCTGGCAATCTTTGAACGGTGTGATCACCAGCAACCCGGCGGTTCATATCAACTCCGACGGCCGACTTGAGGTCTTTGCGCGTGGTACGGATAATGCACTCTGGCACATCTGGCAAACCGCTCCCGATTCCAACCAGTGGTCAAGTTGGGATTCACTCGGTGGTGTAATCACTAGCGATCCTGTCGTCATCGGCACCGCTGATGGCCGACTTGAAGTCTTTGCGCGCGGCTCCAATAACGCACTCTACCACATCTGGCAAACCGTTCCTCATGGCGGCCCGTGGTCCAATTGGGCTTCGTTGAATGGCGTGATCACCAGTGCTCCTGCGGTGGCGAAGAATTCCGATGGCCGACTTGAAGTTTTTGCACGCGGCACCAATAACTCGCTCTACCACATCTGGCAAACGGTTTCCCATTCCGGCCCGTGGTCTAACTGGGCCACGTTAAATGGCACGATCACCAGCGCGCCAACGGCAGTGGAAGACGCCGATGGTCGGCTTGAAGTTTTTGCGCGCGGCGCCGATAACGCACTCTGGAATATCTGGCAAGCCACACCATCGTGGTCCGCTTGGGTTTCCCTCAATGGCAGCTTAATCGACGCTTCAGCAATCAAATAATCTGGAATGAATCCAGCTTTGCACAAAACGAACGTCACCTTCTGGCCCGATACGCTAAAGAAAATATTCACTGCGCTTTATCGGGCCAGTGGCACTTAATTTGCCGGTAAAAATCTGATATTCGATACACAAACCTGGCATCGATTCGAGTTGGAATATTATCGTTGATGACAAGGAGATATTTTTGTCTATTTGAAACAGACGATTAGTCGAATATGCCTGGAAAACAACTGCAAACAGAATAACCTCTTTTAGGTACATGATTAAATCAGGTTCTGCGTTTCTCAATAGCCAGATTATGAATTATGTGCTTTAATAATTATTCAATAAAATATTTTAAAAAAATAAAAAAACATTAAAAAAATATATTTAAAATAGAAACCAGCGGGGACTTTAAAATGAAAAACAGTTTGTGAAAAATTAATTCCACTTAAATAATTTCGTATAAAACAATATATAAAAACATGTAATAAAATAATACGAGACTATATTTAATTAACATTTTACAGGTCAAGAATTAACAAAAAAACATCCACCATTTATTTTATGAAAAAAATAACATAGGAGACTAGTGAAAATATCAATATATAAATCCGAATACCTCTCTCATTAAATGATTATTTTATGAATCCGAAAAATTATTTTTAAAGAGAATATAAATATGAAAAAAGAACCTATTAAAATGCCAAATCCAGATAATACCGAAGCATATGTTGCAGGTGAGGTAGAAATCGAGAACTCTGCGATAGCGTTATCTGGAATTGTCTCAGTAGCAAATAATGCCGATAATCGACTTGAGGTTTTCGGTGTAAGCACTGACAGCGCAGTGTGGCACAATTGGCAAACAGTGCCGCTCCCAAACTCCTCTTGGGCCGGCTGGAACAAGTTTAACGGAGTAGTAACCAGCAAACCCGCCGTTCATCGTAATTCGGACGGTCGATTAGAAGTATTCGTGCGTGGTACGGATAATGCACTCTGGCACAACTGGCAAACCGCCGCAGATACCAATACCTGGTCAAGCTGGCAGCCACTGTATGGAGGTATAACCAGCAACCCTGAGGTATGTCTCAACTCTGACGGCCGACTTGAGGTCTTTGCTCGCGGCACGGATAACGCGCTATGGCACATCTGGCAAACCGCAGCCCATACCAATTCGTGGTCAAACTGGAAATCTCTGGGTGGCACGCTCACCAGTAACCCGGCTGCACATATCAACGCCGATGGTCGGATTGAAGTCTTTGCTCGCGGTGCCGATAATGCCCTTTGGCACATTTGGCAAACGGCTGCTCACACTGATCAATGGTCAAATTGGCAGTCACTGAAAAGTGTAATCACTAGCGACCCAGTGGTCATCGGCAACTGCGATGGTCGGCTCGAAGTCTTTGCTCGCGGTGCTGATAACACACTCCGACACATTTCACAGATCGGCTCTGATTCCGTTTCATGGTCAAACTGGCAATGCTTGGATGGTGTGATCACTAGCGCCCCAGCGGCGGTGAAGAATATCTCTGGCCGGCTTGAGGTCTTTGCTCGCGGCGCTGATAACACGCTCTGGCGCACCTGGCAAACTTCCCAAAACGGCCCGTGGTCTAACTGGAGCTCATTTACCGGCATTATTGCCAGTGCCCCAACGGTAGCGAAGAATTCAGACGGCCGGATTGAGGTCTTTGTGCTTGGCCTTGATAAGGCACTCTGGCATCTCTGGCAAACTACTTCATCAACCACATCATCGTGGACCACCTGGGCTCTTATCGGTGGTATCACCTTGATCGACGCTTCTGTGATCAAATAATCTGGAAGGAGCCAGCTTCGCACAAGACAAACGTAATCTTCTGGCCCGATGCATTAAAGAAAATATTCACTGCTCTGCATCGGGCCAGTGGTGCTTAATTTGCTGGAGTTAACCCAATATTCGACATATATACCCTATGGATTTCAAAGTTGTTCCTCTATCAAGCAAATGTGATCAAAATAAATTACAACGTGGAATGCACGTTGTAATTTATAAAAACGTTGTTGAAAATATGAAATATTTTGAACAAATAACACGTTGGGCAAAAGCGGATCTTATACAACAAGTCAGCCGACAACGGTTACAAAGACCAAGAACTGATAGAGGTTATTTAAATCAAATTTTACCCAAAGAAATCGTCACTAAAATTCAATTGGCAATAATTAAATCCATAAATGCAAGTCAATTGTTATCAAAATCATGACACTTGATTTCTCCAGTAAGATCGCTCGCAATATAGCTGTTGCCCATAGAGGCCCAAAATATTTATCCCCTTTGAGGGATCTGCGAAGCCTAGCTAAATTGCTAGGCTTCTGCCATTCTAGCATTCCATAATTTCAACAAAGAATTTCCATAAAAAAGCGCTTAGTACACAAAGGCTCAGGCTGCTGGCAAAAACTAATAAGACATTTGTTCAGATTTTAGATTGGTCATACTGGCGGCGACATCAATAACGAGCTCAACAATCTCGCTATCATCATCAAGGAAATTCTTTACCAACAAGGCAATTACGGCTGTAGTATTAGACAGCAAAAACCAGTCAACATTGGGAAATTCTCTCAACCACTTCGGCAACTCAGCTTTGCTTTCCACACAGAGCCAAATTAACCAGACCAAAATTACAACTAAATTTGCGAATTGCTTCCAGATTTTACTTGTGTAAGTTTAAAGCTTGGTGCGATACCATAACGAAAGAATTGATTCACAAACTTAACTAAGACTACTGCATGATTAATACAGAAACCTTCGACACCCACACGCCCATGATGCAGCAATATCTCCGTCTTAAAGCACAGCATCCTGATATCCTGCTGTTTTACAGAATGGGGGATTTCTATGAGTTATTTTATGACGATGCCAAAAAGGCTGCAAAATTGCTGGATATTTCCCTGACCAAACGAGGTCAATCAGCCGGCAATCCTATCCCTATGGCAGGCGTGCCACATCATGCAGTAGAAAACTATTTAGCTAAGCTGGTTCAATTAGGTGAATCAGTCGCTATCTGTGAGCAAATTGGCGATCCTGCCACCAGCAAAGGCCCGGTTGAACGTAAAGTCGTTCGCATCGTTACTCCCGGTACCGTGACAGATGAAGCGCTATTACAGGAACGGCAAGATAATCTGCTGGCGGCTATTTGGCACGATAATCAAGGCTTTGGTTATGCCACACTGGATGTGACATCTGGCCGCTTCCAAATATCTGAAATGATAGAGCTGGAAACGATAGCCGCTGAATTGCAACGTAGCCGTCCTGTTGAATTACTCTATCCTGAAAGTTTTGAGCATATGGCTCTAATTGAAAATTTTCATGGCCTGCGCCGTCGCCCTTTATGGGAATTTGAGCTAGATACCGCAAAACAGCAATTGAACCTGCAATTTGGTACCCGTGATCTCGTCGGTTTTGGTGTGGATAAAACAACTCTCGCTCTGCGTGCCGCGGGTTGCCTGTTGCAATACGTCAAAGATACTCAACGCACGGCGCTGCCACATATCCGTGGTATTACGATGGAACGTCAGCAAGATACGGTTATTATGGATGCCGCAACCCGTCGTAATCTGGAACTGACGCAAAACCTGTCTGGCAGTACAGATAATACTCTTGCTTCTGTGCTTGATCTGTGTGTTACCCCAATGGGTAGCCGAATGTTGAAACGCTGGTTGCATGCGCCTGTCAGGGACCGCCAGATATTAGAAAATCGTCAACAAGCTATTGCTACCTTGCAGGAAATTGGGCTGGAGTTGCAGCCATTTTTGCTACAGATAGGTGATCTTGAACGTGTGCTAGCACGCTTAGCTCTACGCTCTGCTCGTCCAAGGGATCTGGCAAGAATGCGCCATGCATTCCAGCAATTACCGGATATCCATCAAGTTATGGACTCCTCAGATTCCGCTTATATCAAGCAATTGCAGAAAAATATCGGCAGGTTTGATGAATTACAGGAACTGCTTGAAAAAGCGATTGTAGAAACACCTCCGGTATTAATTCGGGATGGTGGCGTAATCGCACCGGGTTATAACAGTGAACTGGATGAGTGGCGCACACTGGCTGATGGTGCCAGTAACTATCTGGAACAACTGGAAATCCGCGAACGGGAAAAGCTGGGCCTTGATACTCTGAAAGTCGGCTTTAATGGTGTTCATGGCTACTATATTCAAGTCAGCCGAGGGCAGAGCCATCTGGTGCCAATTCACTATGTCCGCCGCCAGACACTGAAAAATGCTGAGCGTTATATCATCCCCGAGCTAAAAGAATATGAAGATAAGGTTCTGACCTCTAAAGGGAAATCTCTGGCAATAGAAAAAGCGCTTTACGAAGAATTATTCGATCTACTGCTGCCTCATTTGGCCGAATTACAAACCAGTGCCGAAGCACTGGCTGAACTTGATGTATTGGCAAATCTGGCAGAACGCGCTGAAACCCTGAATTATATTTGCCCAACATTGAGTGATAAACCGGGAATTCAAATCACGGGTGGTCGTCATCCGGTTGTTGAGCAAGTTCTGCGTGAACCATTTATCTCAAACCCACTCTCTTTATCTTCACAACGGCGTTTGCTGATTATTACCGGTCCAAACATGGGCGGTAAAAGTACCTATATGCGTCAGGCAGCACTTATTACACTTCTGGCCTATATCGGCAGCTTTGTACCGGCTGAAAAAGCGGTCATCGGCCCAGTTGATCGTATATTTACCCGTGTTGGTGCCTCCGATGATCTGGCATCCGGCCGTTCAACCTTCATGGTGGAAATGACCGAAACCGCCAATATCTTGCACAATGCGACAGAACAAAGTTTAGTATTGATGGATGAGATTGGCAGAGGAACATCAACCTACGATGGCCTCTCTCTGGCATGGGCATGTGCAGAAAATCTGGCAAACCGCATTAAAGCAATGACGTTGTTTGCCACTCACTATTTTGAACTGACCACGTTGCCGGAAAAACTTGAAGGCGTGGTCAATATTCATCTGGATGCGGTAGAGCATGGAGATACCATCGCATTTATGCACAGCGTACAAGAGGGTGCAGCCAGTAAGAGTTACGGGTTGGCAGTTGCTTCCCTCGCCGGCGTTCCACGTGAAGTGATTAAACGGGCGCGCCAGAAACTTAAAGAGCTGGAATCGCTATCCAACCATGCAACGGCAAGTCATGTCGATACACCGCAGCTTGCGCTATTAACAGAGGAAACATCACCGGCGGTTGAAGCATTAGAAAATCTTAATCCAGATTCACTGACTCCGCGTCAAGCATTAGAATGGATTTATCGACTAAAAGATATGGTGTAAGAACGTGTTTGACAAAAACCTTTTACAACCGATATACCATTTTTTGCAATGTGAAACCCCGGATTTGTGGGTAGATAAAGCAAAACAGCCTGAAAATTTACCTGTGCTTCTACGGGATCATCTATTATGTGAACTAAAAGCAGCACAGAGCGCTATGTTTTTGATCCGCAAGTATGCAGTAGATCAGCGAAGTGAGGATACACTTCTGGCATGGTTTAAACCTTATGAAGATTTTGCTTACAAGAAAATAGGCAATCTCAATTCACTAAGAGGTCAAAACCAAGCGACCAAACAGATCACCGCCAAAGCTAATTCACCCTATAGCCAGGATCTGATTGATAAAATGGTATTGCTGATTAAAGAAGAGTTACATCACTTCTATCAAGTGCTAGAGATCATGGATGCACGCGATATCAGCTATGAAAGCATCGCTGCCAGCCGCTATGCCAAAGGCATGCTTAGCCATATCATCAACCATGAACCTTATACATTGGTCGATAAGCTGATTATCGGCGCTTATATTGAGGCGCGTTCTTGTGAACGTTTCGCCAAACTGGCCCCTCATTTGGATGAAGATCTGAGTAAATTTTATATCTCGCTGCTGCGCTCTGAAGCACGTCACTATCAAGACTATCTTTCACTAGCGCAATCTATTGCTAATGAAGATATTACCGAACGGGTAAACTATTTTGGTCGTGTTGAAGCTGAATTGATTCAAAATCCAGATAGCGATTTTAAATTTCACAGTGGCATTCCTGTAATTTGAACTGAATGTAGATTGATTAATAAAAGAAAGGTGAGCTTATACTCACCTTTCAAATCGATGACAAACCTCGTTCAAAATAACGAGGTTTATTTTTCCTTTTAAAAATGTTCAGACCCCTTTTCCCCATTAGATTAATTTGCTATGCTCCCGGGGATTCGTTCCCTTGCCGTCGCGATGCATCTTGAAATCCATAGGGTATATATGATAATAAAATCAAGCCACTAACTGATAAACAATAGCGGATATTTACTGTCGTGCATTTAATGCACGACATAATATAGGAACTCAGATAGATTTAAAAAAAAGTAAAGTAGCAACGGAGAAAAAATATCAACTAAAATAAAAACAATAATACTTGCCACCGATGAAATTAGTGTTTTTTTTACGTTTTTATCTAAAATAAAAAAATAACTAACCGTTAAAAATAATAGAAAAAAAACAATGGTATCAATGATTCGTGATAACAAAAATATCATTCCGCATCCTTTATTGAAAAATTTTTCTTTAGATTATACAGTCAATTTTATTAAAACTATTAAGTTTGCATAGTAATCAAAATAGTGACCTATGACACAATTATCAATTATTTTCAATTAAATTTATTGACGCGTCGTTTAGGTTCAGGAAGGGCAACCTCAAGTTGGCCGCTAACTACTTAGACTAGATTTCCTTCTCTCTCTGGACTGCCACCAATCGAGCATAGAATCTCTGGAGAGGCAGATAAAACCACTAACTGGAGGTTCCACCGCAATGTTCACGTACAAATTAAAGAAACTAAAAAAGGGCGTTAATCACATTACTGCAATTTAAGTATTAGAAATCTTTGATTGAAATTTACTATCATCATCTAAGACAAAATTAGGAGAATCCTACCGGGTACTGAAGAACCTGATAATACCAAGCATCAACAATGCAAAAACAGGGACAACAGCTCCTCAGAACCCAAGTAGCCAAACTATTCAACAATTAAGTACGGAATAACGCTTCAATATTCAAACCTTGAGTTTGCATAATATCTTTCAGACGTCGCAAACCTTCGACCTGGATCTGACGCACTCTTTCCCTTGTCAAACCAATCTCTTTGCCCACATCTTCCAGCGTTTCAGCCTCATATCCCAAAAGACCAAAACGACGCGCTAATACTTCACGTTGCTTCGAATTCAACTCAAACAGCCATTTGACGATACTCTTTTTCATATCGTCTTCTTGTGTTGTTCCCTCCGGCCCGGTTTCATTCTCATCCGATAAAACATCCAATAGGGCTTTATCAGAATCACCGCTAATGGGGGTATCAACCGAAATGATACGTTCATTCAATCGCAACATACGGCTTACGTCATCAACTGGTTTATCCAGTTGCTCTGCTATCTCTTCCGGGCTAGGTTCATGATCCAATTTATGGGCAAGTTCTCTTGCTGTACGCAAGTAGACGTTGAGCTCTTTAACAATATGGATTGGCAACCGAATAGTACGGGTTTGATTCATAATCGCCCGTTCAATGGTTTGCCGAATCCACCATGTTGCATAGGTAGAAAACCTGAACCCGCGCTCCGGGTCAAATTTTTCAACAGCACGAATAAGGCCAAGATTACCTTCTTCAATCAAATCAAGAAGAGCTAATCCTCTGTTACTGTAACGGCGGGAAATTTTGACAACCAATCGCAAGTTACTTTCGATCATTCTCTGGCGGGCCAGAACATCACCACGTAATGCCCGCCTTGCGAAAAAAACCTCTTCTTCCGCCGTCAGCAAAGGAGAAAAACCAATTTCGCCGAGATAAAGCTGTGTTGCATCAAGAACCCGCTGGTTCATACCCTGCAATACATCTAAATCATGCTCAAAATCAGTTAGATCATCTCCATCGTTCTTCAATAATTTCTCATCGAAGTCGTCAGCTTCAATACCACTTTCATCTAAATCCGCATCATCATACAACTCGTTAACTTTCAGCGTATTTTGGCTCATAAGCTGCCCCTACCCATGATAATGCAGGCAGAATTCAGCATTCTGCCCAGTTTATCGCTGCGGAAGATAACGCAGCGGGTTTACGGATTTTCCCTTGTAACGAATTTCAAAGTGTAATCTTACAGAACTGGTACCCGAGCTACCCACAGTGGCAATTTTTTGCCCCGCCTTGATGTCCTGTTGCTCACGAACCAGCATTGTATCGTTATGAGCATAGGCACTCAGGTAGTCATCGTTATGTTTTATAATTATCAGATTTCCATATCCACGTAAGGCGTTTCCGGCGTAGACAACTCGACCACCTGCTGTTGCAAATACTGACTGGCCCCTGCTACCTGCAATATCAATCCCTTTGTTACCCCCTTGGGTATCAGAGAAACTCTCAATCACTTTACCTTCAGCCGGCCACATCCAACTGCTGACAGCGCTGTTTCCACTGCTTGCGGTTGTCGTCGGTGACTCTAAATATGTATCGTTTACTGTTGATGTAGTTGCCCGTGGCAACATTTTTACACTCTTTTGCTTCCCGGAATTTGCAGGATACGCATTAGTTGATTGAGAATCAACCAGGGTTGTTTGAATTTGATGATGGTTATAAGTGGTTAACATCCCGCTACTACCGGTCCTCAAAGTCTGACCCACCGTCAAACTGTAAGGTTCTGAAATATTATTTTTGCTCGCAAGATCACGAAAATCACTACCTGTGATCCAAGCAATATAAAACAGAGTATCGCCATGCTTGACTGTGTAAGTACTGCCGTTATAGCTACCTTTAGGAATACTTTCATAATCACGGTTATAAACAATTTTCCCCTGCAAATTGCTATCAGCCACACCCATTGACGAAGGTGAAGATGGCATTGGCGTAGATACAGCAGAATTGCCGGAAGATATTACCGGATAACGACTCCCGCTGATTTGTTTTTGATCAATACTAGTGATAGGTGCAGGACGAGTTGGTGTATTTGTACAGCCGACTAACCAGACTCCCATCAATAAACACGTTACAATCCGCTGTATTTTTTTCATTGGGCTTCCCGAATTCATATTTCCTTCCCCCATAACGGCAAAGATAAGCGTAAAAATTAATAATTCTTAAAGGTTATACATAACCATAAAAATCTCGAAACGAAAATAATTTCGCTTATTAAAGCAAATATAACCATTAATTGAAAAATAGTTGCAATAGACTATGAGTTTAAGCCAGTTCCCCTTGTACAAGGGGCACAAAACGCACAGCTTCAATTACTTCACTATGAAAACCATTGCCATGACGTTTCACGGATTTAAGAATTTGTGTATTCTCGCCAACGGGCAAAACCATCACGCCACCATCAGCAAGCTGAAGCATCAATTCTTGTGGGATATACGGAGGCGCAGCGGTCACAATAATAGCATCAAATAACCCACGCGACGGCCATCCTTGCCAACCATCCCCATGTCGGGTTGAAACATTATGCAAATCAAGCTGTTTCAATCTCCGTTTAGCCTGCCACTGTAAGCCCTTGATCCGTTCTACCGAGAAAACATGTTTGACCAAATGCGCTAATATTGCTGTCTGATAACCAGAGCCGGTACCAATTTCCAAAACCTTAGCATCCGGTGTTAACTGAAGCAGTTCAGTCATACGGGCAACAATATAAGGCTGAGAAATCGTTTGCCCATAACCAATAGGCAAAGCCGTATTTTCATACGCTTTATGTGCCAGTGCTTCATCGACAAAACGTTCTCTGGGCACGACAGAAATAGCAGCCAGTAAACATTCATCTTCTATTCCCTGCTGGCGTAATTGTGTCAGCAAATTTTTCATTGCCCGACTCAGCATTCTCCATCAACCTCAGCTTTAGCTAACCAATCTCTTACTAACGCCTGCGCTTTATACGCAGTCAGATCTATCTGTAATGGCGTAATAGATACATATCCCTGTTCCACCGCCGCAAAATCTGTTTCAGGGCCAGCATCATGTTTATCCCCCGGTGGCCCCAACCAGTAAAGCATGTTGCCTTTCGGATCTTGCATAGAATAAACTTCTTCCGCGGCATGACGGCTACCACAACGTGTCACCCGAAAACCTTTAATGTGCTCAAGTGGCAGATCAGGAACATTCACATTTAAAATATTACCTGCTCTCAACGGCGTTGTTTGTAGCATTTGTAGCAAACGACAGGTGATTTCTGCCGCTGTTTGGTAATGCAATTCGCCATCAAGTGAAATAGCCAATGCCGGCAACCCCAGATGGCGGCCTTCCATTGCAGCCGCAACCGTACCGGAATAAATCACATCATCCCCAAGGTTAGGGCCACGATTAATACCAGAAACAACAATTTCAGGGCGCGGAAGAACCAGCCGATTAACACCGAGATAAACACAATCTGTTGGTGTGCCGCCCAATACCGAAATATCACCATTCTCCAGCGTATTAACACTTAATGAACGATCAAGGGTCAATGAATTAGATGCACCACTCCGATTACGATCAGGAGCAACAACCTGCACATGATAACTTTCACGCAATGCAGCCGCCAAAGCCTGAATGCCCGGAGCGGTCACACCATCATCATTACTCAACAATATTCGTAACATTATTTTGATCCTGATTGATTATTTCCCTGACCACACTGGTAGCAAAACTGCCAGCAGGCAACCAGAAACTGATTTTTACCGTGTCATTATCTTGCCATTGCCAGCTCAGATTCTGAGGCTGCACTAGAATCGCCCTACGGCAACCCTCCACCCTTTCACGCTTGATAAGTTCCCACAACGATTGATAAGGCTGCAAATATTGCCGTTCAAAATCCGCAGCTTGGCGCTGTGTTCCCAATTCACCATCACCAGGCAGCGGTGCCGTTATTTGTAATTCTCCATCGATCACTCGCTGTTGCAATACAGGCAATTCAGCTTCGTCGGCAACAAACCAACTACCACGCCCTGCTAATTGTAGGGCGTCACCCGTCATTACCTGTTGTTGCTGTTTCAGAGCAATCCGCGCACTGGCTACCGCATTAAACATAGCACTACGACTAGCTGACAGATAAAAACTACGTTTACTTCTCTCTTTTACTCGGATTTCATTATTTGCCCAACGCTGTGCTTGAATCAGATTTTGCCCATCCCGACCAAAACGCTGTTCACCAAAATAGTTAGGCACGCCACCTTGCTGAATCAGCCGTAGTCTGTTTTCAACCAATTGATGATGACTGATTTCCCGCAAAATCAGCGTAAATGAATTTCCTTTCAATGCGCCAATGCGTAGTTTACGTTTCTGACGAGCTGTCGTCAGAACCTCACACCCCTCAAGCTGAAACGAGGCAAAATCAGGCTCCTGTTTGCCCGGTAAGTGCAAACAAAACCACTGTTCTGTCACTGCATGACGGTCTTTTAAGCCAGCATAACTGACCGATCTAGACGGTATACCAGCGAAACGAGCAAGGTTATCTGCAACAAATTGGGTATTACAACCCGTTTTACGAATATGCACCATTAAGTGCTCACCTTCTCCATCTGGAGAAAATCCCAAATCTTCACAGACAATAAAATCTTCCGGCGAAGCCTTTAATATCCCCGTCGCTTCTGGTTGCCCATACAGCCAATTTAGTTCAGCCAATACCATCAATTATTCCTTAACCAGCAAAGCAACCGCTTCGCAAGCAATACCTTCTTTACGCCCAACAAATCCCAATTTTTCGGTGGTTGTGGCTTTAACATTGATATCATCAATGTGACATTGCAGATCTTCTGCCAGATTGACTCTCATTTGTGGGATATGCGGCAACATTTTGGGTGATTGAGCAATAATCGTAATATCCAGATTGCCAATCCGATACCCCTTTTCTCTAATACGCGAATAGGCTTCGCGCAATAATTTACGGCTATCCACCCCTTTAAACGCCGGATCAGTGTCTGGGAATAATTTCCCGATATCGCCCAATGCCGCAGCACCTAACAAAGCATCCGTTGCTGCATGGAGAGCAACATCACCATCAGAATGCGCTAACAACCCTTGTTCATAAGGAATACGAACACCACCGATAATAATCGGCCCTTCACCACCAAATTTATGTACATCGAAACCGTGTCCGATCCTCATGATGTCTGTTCCTTTATTTTCTAGACAGATAAAATTCAGCCAATGCCAAATCCTCAGGGCACGTGACTTTTATATTGTCCGAACGCCCGTTAACCAACACCGGTTGATAACCACAATATTCCAATGCGGAAGCTTCATCTGTAATATTAACGTGTTGAGAAAGTGCTTTTGATAAACAATCCCTTAGTAACATCAATGGGAAAAACTGCGGTGTCAGTGCATGCCAAAGATCTTGCCGTTCTACTGTATGGTCAATAATCTGATCAACCCGTCCGCGTTTCATCGTATCGCGGACCGGCGATGCCAGAATACCACCGCATGCCATATTTCCCTGTTCATTGGCTTCTGCTAATTGTAACAAACGGTTAAGATCGTCATGGTGTAAACAAGGGCGGGCAGCATCATGCACTAAAACCCAGCAATGATCATTGTCAGTCAAATGAACCAGATGATTTAAACCAGCCAGCACAGAATCTGCTCGCTGTTCACCACCGGTTACCGTAGTAATGCGCGAATCCGATGCAACCTCAAGGGATTGAAACTGTGTGTCCGCGGGATTTAAAACAATCACAACATGCTGAATACGGGGATGAGCAAGTAATGCAGCCAAGGTGTGCTCAATAATAGTCTTTCCAGCAATAAACAGGTATTGCTTTGGGCAATCCGAATTCATTCGGCTACCAATACCCGCTGCTGGTACCAAAGCAATAATATCAGCACAGGAACGAAGTAATAGATTGTTCATTTTAATTATTGAGTATTATTTGGAGTCGAGGGACGCGAAGTATTTTCTTTAGATTTATCAACGATTAAACGATAAAAAGTTTCACCCGGTTTGATCATGCCCAATTCACTACGGGATCGCTCTTCGATGGCTTCCTGTCCACCCGTAAGATCATCAATTTCCGCCGATAACTGATCGTTACGCACTTTAAGTTTGCTGTTATTACGCTCTTGCATCACAACATCATTCTTAACCCGCACATAATCATGAATGCCGTTTTTACCAAGCCACAGTGAATACTGTAGCCATCCAAGTAAAACCAGTAATAGTAGCGTCAGTTTACCCATTTCCGCCCCCTGAAATATCTGTCAATCATCCCATAACTCAAAGAATGACGCTACTATCACAAAACAGGGTAGGAGAAAAATAGTTGAATGAAGCTATTTTACACAAGCACATCACTGAAAACGCAATAATGTGCTTTTTGTTGGCGTTATCCGTGATGAATCCTTGAGCGTATAATGCCGCTCTTTTCCAATTCCACCAGCAACTGGGCCACAGAAGCTTCAGCGGGTTGTTGGCCTGCAAGATAAATTTCCGGGTTATCGGGAACCTCATAGACTGAATCAATCCCCGTGAAATGACGAATTTCACCGGCACGAGCTTTTTTGTACAACCCTTTCGGATCACGAGATTCGCAAATTTCCAACGGTGTATCGACAAAAACTTCAATAAATTGCCCCGGTTCCAGCAGTTCACGAACCTTTTGCCGCTCTGCTTTATGAGGAGAGATAAAAGCCGTCAGCACGACTAAACCCGCATCGACCATCAAACTGGCAACTTCACCCACACGACGGATATTTTCCTGCCTATCCTGTTCGGAGAAACCCAAATCACGACAAAGGCCATGACGCAAGTTATCACCATCAAGCAAATAAGTTTTTATTCCCCGTTGAAACAGGGCCTGCTCTAAGGCCCCGGCCACAGTGGATTTCCCTGAACCCGATAAACCAGTGAACCAAATAACCAGTGCAGGATGTCCATTTTCAATCTCCCGCTGCACTCTGGTCAGTTGATATGGATGCCAAACAACGTTTTCTGATGGCAAATTTTCAATGTCAGCCAATTTATTTACCTCCCAGTAAATCTCTGGCTCCCCAATGAGGGAAATGACGACGAATCAACCGATTCAATTCCAGTTCAAATTCGCTGAATTCTTTTGGCCCTTCATAAACATCTGTCTGAATTTCACGTACCAATCCCGCACCAACAGTGACATTAGTCAGTCGATCGATCAAAATAATGCCGCCAGTGTCGCTATTTTGCTGATAGCTATCGAGCATTAATAGCTCTTCAAAAGAAAACTCCACCGATCCGATGGCATTTAATGGTAAATCAACAGCCACCCGCTGTGTCAGGTGAGTAATATCCACTTGGTATTGAATATTCTCAACTTTCCCACGGCTCTTTTTACCCGCCACTTTAATATCAAGGTTCTGCCCCTGCACCAAAGGCTGTTCAGACATCCATACCACATCCACCAGCGCATGTCGGGTAGCCATCATCTCATCATCGGCAGAAATCAGCAGATCACCGCGGCTGATATCAATTTCGTCTTTCAACACCACCGTAATAGCTTCACCCGGAACAGCAAAATCCAAATCACCATTGAAAGTCACAATCCGCTCCACCTGTGAGCAGATACCCGATGGCATGACTTTAATTTTCTGCCCTTTACGTAAAATCCCAGACGAAAGTGTGCCACTGTAACCACGAAAATCGAGATCAGGCCGACTAACATACTGTACCGGGAAGCGCAGTAACTGCTTCGAGGCTTCCTTTTTTACCTCAACTGCCTCAAGGATATCCAACAACGTTGGTCCTTCATACCAATCCATATTACGACTTCTAGTGACAATATTATCGCCATCAAGTGCAGAGATTGGGACAAAATGAACGTCCAAATCTGTCGGCAATTGGGCAGCGAAATTCATATAATTCTGTTTAATCTGATCAAAAACTTCCTGACGATATTCCATCAGATCCATTTTATTCACCGCTACCACCAAATGGCGAATCCCTAGCAATGTACTGATAAAACTGTGACGACGGGTCTGCTCCTGAACACCTTTACGCGCATCAATCAACAGAATAGAGAGATCACAGGTCGATGCCCCCGTTGCCATATTACGGGTGTACTGCTCATGTCCCGGTGTATCAGCAATGATAAATTTACGTTTTTCTGTCGAAAAATAACGATAAGCCACATCAATGGTGATGCCCTGCTCGCGCTCTGCGGCAAGACCATCCACCAATAAAGCCAGATCTAATTTTTCACCCTGAGTACCGATACGTTTACTGTCATTCTGCAATGTTGAAAGCTGATCTTCGTAGATCTGACGGGTATCATGTAACAAGCGTCCAATCAGAGTACTTTTGCCATCATCCACGCTGCCACACGTCAGGAAACGCAGTAATCCTTTCTCTTGTTGAGCGTGCAGATAAGCTTCCACACCGCCCTGTTGTTTAATTTGATAAGCAATGGTTTCATTCTGTGCAAGCGCTGACATGGTTGTTCTCCTTAGAAATAACCTTGACGTTTTTTCAGTTCCATAGAAGCAGATTGATCGCTATCAATCAGACGCCCTTGCCGTTCACTTGTCGTCGATATCAGCATCTCTTCAATAATTTCCGGCAATGTTTCAGCATCAGATTTCACTGCACCCGTCAACGGCCAACAACCGAGAGTACGGAAACGCACTTTGCGCTGGCTGATAACCTCACCCGGTTTCAGATCGATCCGATTGTCATCAACCATAATCAGCGTACCCTCACGCTCCAATACCGGGCGTAATTTGGCAAAATAAAGAGGAACAATATCAATTTGCTCCAAATAGATATATTGCCAAACATCCAGTTCAGTCCAGTTAGACAATGGGAATACGCGAATACTTTCACCTTTGTTAATCTGGCCGTTGTAATTACGCCACAATTCAGGGCGCTGATTTTTAGGGTCCCAACGATGTGAACGATCACGGAAGGAATAGATCCTCTCCTTGGCACGTGATTTCTCTTCATCACGACGGGCACCGCCGAAAGCAGCATCAAAACCATATTTATCCAGTGCCTGCTTTAACCCTTCGGTTTTCATGATGTCAGTATGTTTGGCACTACCATGCACAAATGGATTGATTCCCATTACTTCCCCTTGCGGGTTGCGATACACCAACAGTTCAAAGCCGTAATTCTTCGCAGTACGATCACGAAACTCGTACATTTCGCGAAATTTCCAGCCTGTATCCACGTGCAGCAAAGGAAATGGCAATGTTCCCGGATAGAACGCCTTGCGTGCAAGATGAAGCATGATCGAAGAATCTTTACCGATAGAGTAAAGCATCACCGGGTTTTCAAACTCGGCGGCCACTTCCCGTATAATATGAATACTTTCAGCTTCAAGTTGCTGCAAGTGTGTCAATCTTTTCTCATCCATTACAACTCCTTATGCAAAATCGACTACTGCCGGACGGCTTATCTTGGCAATAGATTGCTGCCCAAACCAAGCTATCTGATGGTGGAGTTGAACCACCTCTCCCACCACCAGTAAAGCCGGCGACGGTGCCCTCTGTGCTAACTGTTCCAGTTCAAGCAAAGTGCCGGTTAACACTTGCTGCTCTAGACGAGTACCACAACCAATGACGGCTACTGGTGTCTCTTTCGCTCGCCCATGTAAAATTAATTGATGACTTATCAAGGCTGACTTTACCGTCCCCATATAGATCACCAGAGTCTGATTGCCTCCAGCTAAAGTTGGCCAATCCAACTCATTACCCTTTTCTCGACAATGACCGGTAATAAAAGTGATACTCTGTGAATGTTCCCGGTGAGTTAGCGGAATTCCTGCATAAGCCGCTGCCCCGATGGCGGCGGTAATGCCCGGTACAACCTGAAAAGGGATACCTGCCGATGCTGCAACTTGTAGTTCTTCACCGCCACGGCCAAAAATAAAGGGATCACCGCCTTTAAGACGAACCACTTTTTTCCCCTGTCCAGCAAATTTCACAATCAATCGGTTAGTTTCCTCCTGAGAAACAGAGTGATTACCCGCTCTTTTGCCAACGCAAATTTTATCTGCATCACGGCGAATCAGATCCAGTACCTCGCTGCTGACCAAATGATCGTAAAGCACCACATCAGCCTGCTGAATAACCTGTAATCCCTTTAACGTCAGCAATCCCGGATCACCAGGACCAGCCCCAACCAAAGCCAACTCTCCCTGCGAATCAGACTGTTCTAGTTGTTGCTCAAGCTGTTTTTCCGCCTGTTGGATCTGACCATTTGCAACCAACATAGCGAAACGACCATTGAAAGCCTGTTCCCAAAAAGAACGACGCTGGCGCATGGAAGTTAATCGCTGTTTTACTCGTTCACGCCACTTCCCGGCGATTTTTGCCATCGTGCCAAGGCTGGAAGGCAGTAACGCTTCCAGTTTTTCTCGGATTAAACGCGCCAATACCGGCGCTTTTCCCGCCGATGAAATCGCCACCAAAACCGGAGAGCGGTCGATAATTGATGGAAAAATAAATGAGCAATGAGCTTGATCATCAACGGCATTGACCAAAATACCGCGCTTATTAGCCTCAGAAAAAATCCGATGATTTAGAATGCGATCATCAGTCGCCGCAATAACCAAAAAGATGCCATCAAGATATTCAGGCTGGAATTTTTCCTTATACCATTCCAACTCACCAGCTTGATAACGTTGTTGTAATTCAGAGCACAATTCAGGCGCTACAACGTGTAATAATGCACCTGCCCGTAGTAGTAAAGTCGCCTTACGTACGGCCACCTCTCCACCACCGACAAGCAATACAAGCCGCCCTTTCAGCTCAACAAATATCGGTAAGTAATCCACGATTGCCCTTGATATCCAGTGAAATATTTATACCCGTTATCTTTCAAGTTGCCTCTTTGTTGGCTGCACTCGCTCACCCCGGTCACATAGTTTGCTATGCTCCCGGGGATTCACTCCCTTGCCGTCGCGATGCATCTTGAAATCCATAGGGTATATAAGCATTGAAACTGTTTCGAATGAATATATGAGTCGGCGGTAAAGTTATAAAATGACAAAAAGGAATTAATAGTTCTGTAATGGAATATAGGTGATCTCGCCAAAATAGCTTTTCATTATCATCAATCCCACTCAGGAAATACCAGGTTTTTAATTCTCATGTAACCCACATTCCCGCTTCAAGCCAAAAAAACGGGTTTGTTCTTCACTCATACCCGGTTCCCATTTCTGGGTTGTATGGATGTCACCAACAGAAAGATAACCTTGTTCCCATAATGGATGATATTCCAAGCCATGCTTTGTCAGATATTGATGCACACGCCGGTTATCCCAGTCGATAATCGGCAAAATCTTAAATACTCCCCGCTGTACAGCTAAAACCGGTAATTTTGATCGGCTTTCAGATTGCTGACGGCGTAAACCAGCAAACCAACTTTGTGCTCTCAGATTTTTCAAAGCCCGATTCATTGGTTCAACTTTATTAATCTGATTGTAGTGTTCTATTCCCTCTACACCTTGCTCCCACAATTTCCCATAGCGAGCTTCCTGCCAGGCCGGGGAACGCTCAGCACTGAATACGTGTAAATTCAGTTTCAGTTGCGTTGTGAGTTTATCTATGAATTGATAAGTTTCAGGGAATAGATAACCGGTATCAGTAAGTATGACCGGAATATCAGGATATTCTTGTGTCACTAAATGAAGACATACCGCCGCCTGAATACCAAAACTGGAGGAAAGAACAAACTCCCCTGGCAAATTTTCCAATGCCCAGTTTACTCTCTGGTGAGCATCCATCATTTCAAGCCGAAGATTAATCTCAGCCAATGATTGCTCTTGCTGTTCAGCAGTCATACCAACAAATTGAGATAAGCTGAATTGGCTCATACCGCCTCCCGCCAATCGTAAAAATCGCGGGCTGAATCCAGTACTGGCTTGATAATATCCGTGCGGATCAGAAAATCACCAAAACCTTCATTTGGCTGCCGACCTGTCGCCCAACGCCCAATAAGTTCATCCATGATGGATAAGATCTCTTGTGAGCTGATATTTTCTTTATACATGCGTGGAATACGGGTACCAATCCGATTACCACCAAGATGAAGGTTATAACGATCAAGCGCTTTGCCGACTAGCCCTACCTCCGCCAACATCGCTCTACCACAACCATTCGGACAACCCGTCACTCGCAAAACAATATGTTCATCACTAATACCGTGTTTATTCATCAATTGTTCAACATGAGTGACAAACTCCGGTAAAAAACGTTCAGCCTCAGCCATTGCCAATGGGCAAGTTGGGAAAGAGACACAGGCCATTGAGTTTTCACGCTGAACTGTGGTTTTATCGTCAATCAATCCATGCTGACGAGCGATAGTTTCAATGTGTTGTTTCTCACTTTCAGGAATACCAGCAATGATTAAGTTCTGATTGGCCGTCAGGCGAAAATCCCCTTTATGTATTTTTGCAATTTCAGCAACACCGCTTTTCAGCGGCTTACCGGGGTAGTCCAAAAGGCGACCATTCTCAATAAACAGCGTCAAATGCCATTTATCATCGATACCTTTCAGCCAACCAATTTGATCACCACGACCAGTAAATTCATAAGGTCGGATTGCCTCAAATTTCACGCCAGCACGTCTCTCTACCTCTTCTTTAAAAGTATCAACACCAACCCGCGCCAACGTATATTTGGTTTTGGCATTTTTACGCTCAGTCCGGTTACCCCAATCACGCTGAGTTGTCACCACAGCTTCCGCAATTGCCAGCGTATGCTCAAGCGGGATATAACCAAACTCACTCGCCATACTTGGATAGGTATTTTTATCGCCGTGAGTCATCGCCAAACCACCACCCACCAACACGTTAAAACCAACCAGCTTGCTACCTTCTGCAATGGCAATAAAATTCAGATCGTTGGCATGCAGATCAACATCATTCTGTGGAGGAATAACTATCGTAGTTTTGAATTTACGCGGCAAATAAGTCGAACCAAGAATCGGCTCTTCATCGGTCGTTGCGACTTTTTCTTTATCCAACCAGAGTTCAGCATAAGCACGGGTACGTGGCAGTAAATGTTCTGAGATTTTCTTCGCCCATTCGTAAGCTTGCTGATGTAGCTCTGATTGAATAGGATTTGAGGTACAAAGCACATTGCGGTTAACATCATTCGCCGTCGCGAGCGAATCCAGTCCAACTTGATTCAGCAATTGATGCGCAAGTTTTACATTCCCTTTTAGAATGCCATGAAATTGAAATGTCTGGCGGTTAGTCAACCGGATACTGCCATAAAGGGTATTCTCTTCAGCAAACTTATCAATGCCCAACCATTGCTGTGGTGTAATCACGCCACCCGGCAGACGACAGCGCAACATCATTGCATGGCGTGGCTCCAGTTTTTGCTCTGTGCGTTCAGCACGGATATCACGATCATCCTGCTGATACATGCCATGAAAACGAATCAACAGGAAATTGTCCCCTTCAAAACCTCCCGTCAAGCCATTAGTTAAATCTTCACTGATCGTACCTCGCAGAAAATTACTCTCCTGCTTCATACGCTCACTGTCAGCCAGTTTACCTTCGACAATCAAAGGACCATGTTGTTTATCGTTCATTAGTACACATCCCTCTGATAACGGCGCTCAAAGCGCAGTTCACTTAAGAATTCATCTGCCTGTTCGGTATCCATGCCGCCATGCTCAGCAATAATATCCAATAACGCATGTTCCACATCTTTCGCCATGCGGTTTGCATCACCACACACATACAGATGTGCACCTTCCTTTATCCAGCGCCATACCTCTTCACCCTGCTCACGCAGTTTGTCCTGAACATAAATTTTATGCTGCTGATCACGGGACCATGCCAGATCAATACGAGTTAACAGGCCATCTTTGACATAACGCTGCCACTCCACTTGATAGAGAAAATCTTCAGTAAAATGTGGATTACCAAAGAACAACCAATTTTTCCCTTCAGCGCCATCAGCCTCCCTTTGCTGCATAAATGCCCGAAATGGTGCAATTCCGGTTCCCGGCCCAATCATGATGACAGGCGTACGTGGATTAGCAGGCAGACGAAAATTATCGTTATGCTCAATAAAAATACGAATATCACTATTTTCCTGTAAGCGATCTGCTAGATAGCCGGATGCACCGCCGGTGCGGACCCGCCCGTCAATTTCATAACGAACCACACCAACTGTAAGATGAACTTCATTTTCCACTTCTGCCTGAGAAGAAGAAATTGAATAAAGTCTTGGTGTCAAAGGCCGAAGTAAATCAATAAATTGCTGCGCCTCTGGTTGAGAAGCCGCTGCTCTTATCATATCGGCAATCGGTTTGTTGTGAGCGTATTGTTGTAATGCTTGTTTATCAGCAATCAAAGAAAGTAATTTTTCATCTTTCGCGAGAACGGCGTATTTTTCCGCAATCACACTGGTATTTTGGGTTAGCTCAACATGGCTGATCAGCGCTTCTCTTAATGACAATTTCTGACCATTAACCTCAACTTGTTCTGTTCCCTGCAACCAGAGCAAATTCAACACTTCATCCACCAACGCCGGATCATTTTCAAACCAAACACCCAAAGCATCACCTGGCTGATAACGTAAACCTGAATCACCCAGATCAATTTCAATATGGCGAACATCTTTATCAGAACCACGACCTGTTATTTTCTGACGAGTAGCTAAAGCCGCAGTCAATGGTGCCTGTTTAGTATAAGAAGTTGAAAAAATTTCATTTACCGATCTGTTCTGTGCAGAAGTAATCTCAGTTCCTGTCTCAGCAGGAATACGCTGTTTCAGGATCCCAGTTAATTGTTTACGCCACTGAGCCGCAACCTGCTGATATTCGACATCACCATCTACACGCTCCAGAAGCCGTTGAGCGCCTAATTCATTCAGACGATTATCGAAATCTTTTCCAGCCTGGCAAAATCGCTCATAAGAGGTATCACCCAGACCAAAAACCGCAAATACCGTATCATTCAGTTTCGGCGCCTTTTTAGAATAGAGATATTTGTACAATGCAACCGCTTCCTCAGCAGGTTCTCCTTCACCTTGAGTAGAAGCAATAATTATCAATATCTTTTCTTGAGCAATTTGTTTGAATTTATAATCACCGGCATTGAATAGATTGACATTGAGTTTCTGTGCCAACAAATCCTCACGGAGCTGCTCAGCTAAACGACGAGCATTACCGGTTTGTGAAGCTGAAATTAATGTAATCGTCTCCTGTGCCGGAACCGCCGGAGCTACAGACTGAACCTGTGGTTGTTGATTCACCATTCCCCAAAAATAACCAGACAGCCAAGCTAATTGAGTTGGTGAAAAATCCCCAATTGCCGATTGCAAATGCACTAGCTGTTCAGGTGAAACCGGAAGAAATGAAATTGAAGGTGGTTTTATGCTCATGTCCTGTGCTGCCCTTTACGATTACCAATGTCCGTTATTTTTAGTAGAAAAAATAAATAGGGATGGTTTGTAAGGTTATCTCAGCGACTTGTTACTATTTAAAGAAACTATCGCAATATCAAATAACCAAAACGCCTAACCATATTTACAGATTTAATATATCTATAAAACAGTTAATAAGAGCAATAGCAAAAAAATGAAAAAACCAAATTTAATTCAGAAGATCGGGTAGAATAGCAGGTTTTTTGAAGTCAGGGAGAACCACTATGAGCACAACGATTTTTAAAGATTTTCAGTTTGAAGCCGCCCACCGCCTGCCACATGTCCCAGAAGGCCATAAATGCGGTCGCTTGCATGGACACTCATTTATGGTACAACTGGAAATTACCGGGGAGGTCGATCCTCATAGTGGCTGGATTATGGACTTTGCCGATTTAAAAGCCCTATTCAAACCTGTTTGGGAACAGCTAGATCACCATTACCTGAACGATATCCCTGGACTGGAAAATCCAACCAGCGAAATATTGGCAACTTGGATTTGGCATAAAGTTAAACCAATAGTTCCACAACTCAGTGCCGTTATGGTGAAAGAAACCTGTAATGCAGGATGTATTTTCCGCGGCAAATGAAACAACTTACTGCACCAGGAAACCTCTAGTGCAGTAAGCTTTTCTCAGGCGATATTCAAATATTTATGTGTTTGCATAGAAAACCGCCAATTACGGGCAATACAGGTTTCAATACATAAACGGGTAGCTTCTTCTTTCTGGCTAATCGGTTGCAATGCAATAATACGTGATGAGTTGTCATTTAATGTCGCTAATAACTCATCCAATGCTTCAATATCTCTTTCCCTCGCAACCGGATATTTTATTTCATTAGCTCTCTGCAAAGCCTGCTGTAATATCTGGTAACCACCACGCATGTTAACTTTTGGTGAAACCGTCACCCAAGTAGCAGCAGAACACTTAACATGATACGTACCACTGGTTTCTATCTGGCATTGGTAGCCAAGGCTTTCTAACTCGTCGGTCAGCGGAATAAGATCATAAAGACAAGGCTCACCACCAGTAATAACAACGTGGCGTGCGGTATATTTCTGTTGAACAAACAGCGCCGCAATTTGCTTAGGAGAAGCTTCACTCCATTCATTGCTTTCACTCGTCTTCAGCAAAATTGTTTCCAATGTCCGTTGCTTTTTCGCTTCTTTCTCCCAAGTGTGTTTAGTATCACACCAGCTACAACCAACCGGACACCCTTGTAGACGAATAAAAATTGCCGGGACTCCGGTAAAAAAACCTTCTCCCTGCAATGTCTGGAATATTTCGTTAATCGGGTAAAACATAAAAATCTCTGGTTTCATTAGGCAAGGGCGCATTATTGCAGATATCTATCCCTCGAACATCAATCTTTATGATAAGGTACGGGGTTTGCTTCGCTTAGCTAACATGCGACTTGTCGAGGCATTGTGTGCTTAAAATATATCTAGCACTGAGAAAGTGACAGGAATAAATAATGCAGAATAATGAAACTCAGCTGAAACGGGGTCTAACCGGGCGGCACATCCGCTTTATGGCATTAGGCTCCGCAATAGGCACAGGGCTGTTCTATGGCTCCGCAGCTGCTATTCAGCAAGCTGGACCCGCCGTATTACTCGCCTATTTAATCGGCGGGGCTGCCGTATTTATGGTGATGCGTGCATTAGGTGAAATGGCTGTTCACCATCCAGTAGCCGGTTCTTTTTCACACTATGCCAGCCATTACCTCGGACCTTTAGCCGGATTTCTAACCGGATGGAATTATATATTCGAAATGCTGATCGTCTGCCTGGCTGACGTTACTGCATTTGGTTTTTATATGAAACTCTGGTTCCCTCATGTGGAACAGTGGATCTGGGTACTTGGCATTGTCTGCTTTATTGGCGCAATTAATCTTTGTCATGTGAAGATTTTCGGTGAAATGGAATTCTGGCTTTCTATTGTGAAAGTCACCGCAATTATCGCTATGATTATCGGTGGCATGACCATCATGGTCTATGGATTCGGTCAAGAAACAGATCATGCAACCGGCATTGCCAGTTTGTGGGAATATGGCGGTTTTATGCCTAATGGCATCAGTGGCGTGATAGCTTCACTCGCCATTGTGATGTTTGCTTTTGGTGGTATTGAAGTCATTGGTATTACTGCCAGTGAAGCCAAAAACCCCGAGAAAACGATTCCAAAAGCAATCAATGCTGTCCCTTTCCGTATTCTGCTGTTCTATGTACTGACTCTGTTTATTTTAATGTGTATCTATCCGTGGAATCAGATCGGTCAAGAAGGCAGCCCATTCGTACAGATTTTTTCTAGCTTGGGTATCAATTCTGCTGCTAACATTCTCAATATCGTAGTGATTACTGCCGCAGTTTCAGCAATCAATAGCGATATTTTTGGTGCTGGCCGTATGATGTACGGCATGGCTCAAGAAGGACAAGCGCCTAAATCATTCACCAAGCTGAGCCGTAATGGCGTACCCTGGATGACTGTAATCGTTATGTCAGCAGTTCTATTAATTGGCGTTATGCTCAATTATATGATTCCAGAAGAAATTTTCATTATCATTGCCTCTATCGCAACATTTGCTACTGTATGGGTATGGTTAATGATCCTACTTTCTCAGGTTGCTATGCGCCGCAAAATGAGTAAAGAAGAAGTTGAGACCCTGAAATTCCCCGTTCCTATGTGGCCCATAGCACCAGCATTAACCATCATCTTTATGGTATTTGTTATTGTATTACTGGGCTATTTCGAGAAAACCCGCATTGCATTAATTGTGGGAATCACATGGGTAATCTTATTATCAATCACCTATTTTTTTAGCAAAAAGAAAAATATTTCTCAAATCCATCAGATAAACAAATAATTTTCATTCATAAAAAATGCCAGATTAATCTGGCATTTATTTTAATTTATCCAAATGAAATATATTTAATATTTATCTCAATATAACTTTCACATATTAATAGAAATAAATTTTATTTTTAATATATAAACCCATCTAAACAGATAATAAACAGTTACAATAAAGTAATAATAATATAATATTTTTCAGTCATAAGATTATGTTTTTTCAATGAATTAAATAAAAACTTAATTCATAAAAAATAGACGGATATATTCTTATAATAAAGAATTAATAAAAATTCACAACAAGAGGATTATGATCGGAGGCATCAGTAGGTATTACAATAGCATTAGCTATATTCAACTCTCGGTAAAAAATAAAATCTAAAGGTCTACCAAACGCGATTGTTCGATAGTCATCAGTAAAAGATACTTCTTCAAGGTGTAAATATCTGGTAAAACGTTTTAAAGCATCTAATCGCTGCTTACTCCATGCATTAAAGTCACCAGCCATAATGACTGGGCCATTATGTAAACGAACATGAGCACCAATATTATTCAACTGGCGGCTATACACATCCACACCAAAACTGAAATTTATCGCATGCACATTAATAACCATTAACTGACGATTATCCTGTAAAAGATAAACAGTGATGAGAGCAGACTTAGATAAACGTAAAAGGGGCTCTTTCTCTCTCAATGGGCAACAATAGACAGGATGAGAAGTTGCTAACGTCATTACACCAGAGGGGTGTTGTGGTAATAGAAATGCGGGAACTTGATCAGATATTAGGTAATTTGAGGTAGCAAATTCAACTAAATCAGGGGTTGTTTGCGCTTCTTGTAATAAAATCAACTGGCTTTCGTTAGTCAGCTCTTTCAGAACCTTTCGCCATGAAGGACGCTGCTGTTTATAGATATTCCATACAACAACCCTAAGCTCATTTGTACCAGTGATCAAAGGAGTACCTATAGGTAATGTATTCCCAAGCTGATGAGTCGACATAGGAAAGACACGTTCAACAGGTTGTCCAGCAACATATCTTATCGCATAGGTTTTTTTTACCACGTAAAAAACCTCTTAAATACAGAATAACTATAAAAACTATCCGATTCTATCAAATATAATAAGGTAATTATTGATTTTAATACTCATAAATAGCAAAAAACCCTGAAATTCCTCTCAGGGTTTATCTGCAAACTAAGGTGGCGGTGCGGACGGGGCTCGAACCCGCGACCCCCGGCGTGACAGGCCGGTATTCTAACCAACTGAACTACCGCACCACCGAATTCTCTTTGATTTACATCGCTGT
>NZ_JAXBVE010000051.1:0-30584 GCF_035181445.1 Photorhabdus africana | reverse complement strand
CATATTTTTACGTACCGCTACCGAATGAATTTTTGATTTAATCGTTCGCTCGTTATATTTAGATATAAATGAAGCCAGATACTTTTTTCTCTCCTCAGACTCAATCGATGGCGCACTTCTCGACATCCATTGGAAAAAGCGTTCTTTCTTAATCGGTGGAATAGTTGACGTATCGGATTGTTCAGACCTTTTTTCCTGATCAGCCAAGACGGGTTGAGTGACTGAATAGTTATCTTCCACAACCCTGTTTTTATCCGCCATCAAGATATATTCACTGAGTTGACGAACCGTTTGTAATTCTGCGAAAAATTGCCGTACTGAAAGTTTTACACCAAATCGTTGATGGATCGGCTCTAACGCTTCGAATAACAAGAGTGATTCCGCCCCCAATTCAACCAGCGGTATTTCTAGTTTTATCTCTTCTTTCGGTAAACCAAATGTCTCTGCAAAAATAGCGATTATTTCTCTCTGAATAATTTCAATATTACTCATATCAACCTCACTTTCCTCAAAATGAAGACGATCTCTACCGTTTTTACAGCTCAGATTGCCGTTCTTTCAAATGGATAAGTTGGCAGCGGGAGCCGTTTACGATATTCGCTCTGGTAAAAAATATCCCAATTGATACTTCCCCCGGCCTGCCAGACAGAGGCAGGCGAAATATACATCTCTTGCAGTTTACTCAATTGAGGGGTCACCACTAGGGCTTTATTTAGCAGGCCCGATATCAGTTCACGGATATCACGTGCGACAATCACCTTACGTATGGATAAATGTCGTCGGCCACGTTGTAAGGTAAATGCCACATCAGCGATATTCGTTTCTGGGTACTGCTCAAGATATTTCACTAAATCCAAAATTTTTTGCGCTAATGCGGTCTCAGTACGTGCACTCAGCGGGATCAGGTGTGCTGCCGCCTGGGAAGGTGTGTCAGGCTTTCTCTCCGGTGGTTCGGCAACGACAACATGAACATTTGTACCACCGATCCCGAACGAGCTAACGCCAGCAATTCTCGCCGCCTTGTCGTTATCCCAATCTCTGGATTCAGTAGGCACATAAAACGGGGATTCAGGCTCCCTCAATTCAGCGCAGGGAGATTCACAATTCATTGACGGAGGAATAATGCCTGAATTGACAGCATAGATGGCTTTTATCAGCCCAGCGATACCCGAGGCACAATCAGCATGACCAAGATTGGATTTAATCGAACCTAAAGCACACGATCTGGCCGATACGCCGGCAAATACCCGTCCCAGCGCCCGTAATTCAATTCCATCACCAACAGGTGTGCCAGTACCATGCGCTTCAATCAAACCAATCTGATCAGCTCGGACATCAGCCGCCGCAAGCGCACGACGGATCACCTGCTCCTGACCTGAAACCCCCGGGGCACTATAACCCGCCTTGACAGACCCATCGTTGTTGATTGCCGACCCTTTGATAACCGCCAAAATCGGCTCACCATTAAGCAGAGCATCCTCCAGACGGCGTAATACCACGAACGCGGTAGCATCAGAGAAAATCGTACCGTCAGCTTGCTCATCGAACGCGCAAACTCGTCCTGTCGGGGATAATATCCCTCCCGCATGGTAAACATAACCAACATGAGCGGGATACCTGACACAAACACCGCCTGCCAGCGCCATGTCACTTTCACCTAGCAATAGACTGTTGCAAGCCATATGCACAGCCACTAGTGAACCTGAGCAAAAAGTGCCTACGCTGACAGCAGGCCCTAAACAGTTGAGCTTATACGCCACACGCGTTGCCAAAGCATCGACAGAACTTCCACCAAACAGCAGCATGGCGTCAGCAGAAGAGGGGGTCAGCGTCGGTACATCGGCTTGCCAAGTACTCCGGCGAGAACCGATAAAAACTGAACAGAGCCCTGCGTCTGCCCCGCTGGAATAACCGCTAAGTTCCAGTGCCTCATGGCAAACCTCCAGACAAATCCGTTGCTGAGGGTCCATTTTAGAAACTTCTCTTGGCATCATTTGAAAATAGCTGTAATCAAACGCCTCTGGATCTTGCAGGTACGCACCACGCGGAACGTAATGCAATCCGCCTTCATCCACATCAACGCCCCGATGATGAAGTTCTTCATTGGTATAACTCGAAATCAGTTCCCGTTTCCCTAAGATCGCATCCCAAAGATCTTGACTCGAATCTGCATTAGGAAAACGTCCAGCGATGCTGGTAATCGCAATATCTGTTGAATAATGCATCTGTATTTTTGATTTCATGCTAATTCCCTTTCCCGAACACGTTGGTCTTGCCGATCCGCGCTATAGCACACCGCCTTGATTACGCTTTTTCTCTACTTGCATCGTAAGAGACGCCACGGTGCTCGATTCGAAAAGATCAACCATAGATACCACAACATTAAAATGAGCATTAACTTGTCGCACCAACTCAGCCCCGACCAGTGAATCTCCCCCTAAATCGAAAAAGTTCGATTCATGATCAACTGCGCAGCGCAGTACACCACGCCAAATAGCGGTCATATCATCGATAATGGATTTATTTGATGCCGAGGGAGATACCATTGCAGTCTGCGCCGTATCCATTTGCAATGAATTCTCCACAATATTATGCAACCGCTCATTCAAAGGTACGGTGGAGACAGCAAAACGCGGCTCTGCATGGCATGCCGAGAAAATAATATCCAACGCATTAACGACATCAGCATGACGTAAAGGGCGAGCACGATTGACGCTGTATTTGAAGCTACTTGACTCATCCCAACCCTCCCATCCATCCCAATCAATGGAGAAATAGGGTTTATCCAAATGGTGGGTTGAAGCAAATGCGGCACAAGCTTCGTTTGCCGCAGCGTAAGGTGCAAGCCCCAACCCCCCCGCGAAAACCGACAGAGATGAGGTAAAACAGCCAAATTTCAGAGGACGATCGGCAAATATTTCATGCAAAACAGCAGCCCCTTTTAACTTCGGCTGCATCAACTTTTCCCAATCATGCTGAGCCGAATTTTGCAACCACTGGATTGTTGCCTGACCAGAAAGCCCGGCAGCATGGACAAAACAGTTAGCAGCCCCCAGTCTGGATTCCACACGGGAAAGTTCTGCCAACACACCAGCTTTATCTGTTACATCGGCAGTAATCACTGCAAAGTCCGCCCCCATATTGCGCAATTGCGCTATCCGTTGGCTCTGCAATGTATCAGACTGGGTGAGATCTCTGGATGTCTGACCGAGCAGGATAAGTTTTGCGTTAAACTTGGTGACCAGATATTGTGCAACGCCAAAACCAACTGTTCCTAATCCTCCGGTCACTAAACAGATCATGTCAGGTGAAAGATTTTTGCTAACCGCTGGGTTTTCAACGTCAAAATAGCGTTCCCAACGCCAACCTTGACGCATAGCAACCGCATTCTGATTATGAGCAGTAAAAAGTTCAGCCACGGTATACTGGGCATCATTAAGAGAGCTAAGTTCTTTGGCCGGTATGTCGATAACTTTCACTATCATGCCAGGCAATTCTTGGTTGATCGCCGAAATGGATGCCAGCGCTGTAGCCCGTTCAATACTCCGTGGCTCTCTGCCCATCACGTCGATAAAACCGGGTCCGATCAATGTTAACGAAATGGCTTTATTTCCCACTTGAGAAAACGCTTTTACCCGATTAAACAGCGTAAATGGGAACCGATCTTCCCCTACCGGCACTTCATCCACTGACGGGATATCACCCAAAATGAAGAGGATATGATCTGGTGTATGCGCTGGTTGTGCCTTCAACCTTAGCATCAAACGCTGAACACTGACGGGATCGTCAACGTTAACGATGTACTTTTTTTCATCGAAAGCAGTTTCATCGAAGGCAGTTTTATCAAGAGAAGTGACACGATTTTCATGCACTTCAAACACGTTTTGCCCCAGCTCACGCAGTACATCCGCGATCGGACACATCTCTTTATCGCTGTTATCATAGAAAATCAGCCAGTTACGCTTAGCCACCGCTGATGATATCGGCGACAAGCGCTGTGTTCGTTTCCAGCGTTCAACATAAACGCCGACTGATTCGTCGGAAGTCTCAGAGCTTGCTACAGGTTGACCAGTGCCAAGCTCTGGTTTGTACTCTGTTAATGTTGAATCGGTGTACCAACAGCGCCGACGTTGCAACGGTTGAACCGGGAGTGGAATACGTTGAACAACTTCCCCATCTCGCAATATCGACCAATCTATCACCAAACCACGTTGCCAGAGCTTGCCGATCAGTTTGACTAAAGCCGAGTCGCGCTCTTCATGGAGAGCATCCAAACGAATAATATTTTCAGGATTTACAACGACTTCAGAGAAACTATCAGGCGAATGGCCCAAATCTAATATCACATCATTTGCTGATATAACTTTATTCTGCTGCTGTAAGCTCGGCAGCGCACCATCAATCAAGATAGCTTTCACATTATTGCCATCAATCATGCCGTGATGTTTAGACCAAAAACTTCCGGGCAAAGCTATATCACGCTCAGCGAAATTACCACGCTCAGAAAAATGTGATGTCACATTTCCTAGCAACTTATCAACGATTTCAGGCAATGTCAGCATACCCAGCGAGCAGGCCACAGCAAGGTCGTAACGACTATCGGATATGATGAATATTGGCGTCGAAATTATCTTCCGCCAACAATTGATCGCCGCAATTATCGCCACAAGATTGGCAATTTTTCCCTTATCGCCATCATTTATTGTCATTTCAGTGATATCGATTTTACCGATGTTATGGGAAACATCTGTCGGCAATGCAGCAAGCAACCTATCCACTTCTTGCCAATAACCCGGTATCTGCACAGATAAAGCGGATCGAATAGCAGGACCAAGTGCAATCACCAGACGTTGTGGTTCAGAGATTTGTGCTGTGACGGTGAAATCTGCATTTCTGATACCATCAATCAACATTTTCACATCTTTAGCGTATAAACAGGCTCTGTATGGCTGGGCTGCACGGCCTTCCGCATAAGTAAAAGCCACTTCATCAATATGCGTATCGGGTTTAATCTCCAGCATTTTTGCCAAATTGGTACTCAATGTGTTCAGGGCATTAGCGCTGCGTCCCCCTAACGGAATGGCTCGCCAGCCAACGCTATTTTTACCTGACTTTCTTACCGGTGCTTGTTCCAAAATCATGTGAACATTGCTGCCACCGGCGCCAAAAGAGCTCACTCCTGCCCGTCGTGGTCCTTTCACCGGCCAGTTGATGGGCGTGGTATTGATAATGAAAGGACTTTGCTCAAGATTCATAGTAGAGCTGGCCTTGCTGAACGTCGGATGTGGGGCAATCGTGCCACTCTTTAATGCCATTATCGTCTTGGCTAATCCAGCAAACCCCGCCGCCGCCGCTAAATGACCCACGTTAGCTTTGATCGATCCCAATGCACAAAATCTCTCACGCTCCGTATTCTGGCGGAAAGCCTGACAAAGCGCGGCATATTCCACCGAATCTCCAAGCGGCGTTGCGGTACCATGCGCCTCGATCATCCCTAATTCATCCGGCCCAACACCGGCAAGCGCCTGAGCATCCAAAATCAGTTTTCGTTGCCCATCCACCCCCGGCGCCGCAAAGCCAGCCCGCGCTGAACCATCATTATTTGCCGCTGAACCGAGGATCACCGCATGGATGGCATCCCCATTGCTAATGGCTTCATCCAATGGCCGTAGCGCCACCAGCCCCGCGCCATCACCAAAGAAAGTCCCTGATGCCTTCTCATCGAACGGTCTACAATATCCATCTTCTGAGAAGATCATATCGTTTTGGTAAAAATAACCCGGTCGAGAATGGGTACATACAGAGACACCACCGGCGAAAGCAATCTCGCACTCACCAAGCAAGAGGCTTTGTATCGCCATATGCACCGCTGTCAGTGATGTCGAACAACCGGTCAAGACAGCTACGCTCGGACCGTTAAAACCTAGTTTGTATGAAATCCGTGCTGGTAGATAATCCTTATCGTTAGTCAGCATGAGCTCTGTTCCCATTATTGAAACCAGATCACACTCAGATTTAATGACATTAGGCAAATAGGTATTCATCGAACTGCCGGTAAAAACCCCGATACGCGGGCGTCGGAAAGGATTACCATAACCCGTCGCTTCGGCCAGTTCCCATGCGCATTCAAGCAGCATTCGATGTTGAGGATCGAGCAATTCAGCTTCTCGCTGGCTGATTGAAAAGAAATCCGGGTCGAATAGATCAATATCCGATAAACACGAATCGACAGGAACATAATTTTTTGCAGTGAATATATGCCGTGCTACCCCACGGCGAATCAGCTCTTCCTGACTATATCTTTTGGCAAGCATTCGGCCTGCAACAAGATTCTCCCATAGCGTATCTAAGCTATTCGCCACAGGTAACCGACAGGTTACGCCAATGATGGCAATCGCATTATCAGACATCTGGTTCCCCTTTCAACGAATGAGTTTGTTTCTCTTTCAATGCCTTTCTTGCATTCAACGTTTTCTGACGTCGCGTTTGGGTTGTTTTATCCGCAACTTCTACCGGTGTTATCGATTGCAGAGGGCTTAAAAGATAATTAGCTAACTTTCGAATAGTCGGAAAACGGAATAAATCTGAAGGAGCCAAGGCACCACATCCCGGTAATTGCACGAGCTGTGCATGGATTTGCATCAGTGCCAATGAATTACCGCCAATATTAAAAAATGCGTCATCCAGCCCGACGGTTGATCTTCCCAACACTTCACACCAAATTCTCGAAATTTCGGCAAAAACCGAATCAACAGGTAACACAGGCGCGGGTCTCAACGAACTGATATCTGTCAATTGCCCCGCTTCAATCAAGCCATTTAATGCTCTTCTATCAATTTTGTTGTGAGCATTACGCGGCAATTCATCCGCCAGCAGCATCCTGCCGGGTAACATGTAGATGGGGAGATAAGCTTTAAGGTGATCACGAATAGCGGACTCTTCGGGAAGGTTATCCTTACTGACAGGGACGAATATTGCGACTAAACGATCAAGCCCTTCGTGAGATTCAATAATAACGGCAGCGTTCGCAATAGCCTGATGGCGATTGAGACAATCCTCAATCTCAGCAATTTCAATTCGATAACCCGAAACTTTTACCTGGTCATCCACGCGCCCGCAAAAATGGATTCGTTCCCCATCCCAATAGGCTAAATCACCGGTTTTATAGATACGTCCATGATGAATATAGGGATCGGCAATGAAGCGCTGTTCTGTTAACTGTTCAAGGCCAACATAACCACGGGCAACGCCACGACCGCCAATGTAAATTTCGCCAACCTCACCTATCGGGGGTGTTTGCCCCGCAGGATTTAAAAGATAGACCGTTGCGAAGTTTAACGGTTTGCCTATGGGGATCACATTGTAGTCAGTCAGTTCTTTCGTTACTTTTTCCACTGTGGTGTAAATTGTCGCCTCCGCCGGACCATACACATTCCACAATGTCCACCGCTCATCTAAATAGGGCCGAATCGTGGCACTGAGCAGCGCTTCCCCACAAATTACCCAATGCTTTATCGTATAAGCTCTTGGCCGAGCCTGAAACTCAGATAACAGGCTTTTCAAACTGGATGGCGTCTGGGTGATAATCGTTACCTGCTCTGCTTCAAGAAGATCCAGCAACTTGTCAGGTTGGTTGCGTATATCATCGGGCACAATGACTAAAACCCCACCAGAACACAGAGCGCCCCAAATCTCCCACACAGATAAGTCAAAACTGGCCGCATGGAACCAAGTCCACACCTCGCCTGGCGCGGGGGCCAAATATTCGTCCATTGCGTTAAAACAGGAAACAACATTGTTGTGTTCAACATCAATGCCTTTGGGAACCCCGGTGGAACCCGAAGTGAAGACACTGTATGCGATCGAAGAAGGCGTACAATGATCAAGCGTGGCATGATCAAATGTCGAATGATCAACAGGCCCTGCCGCCAAGGCGGATTCAGTCGCCGCAATGGTCATCAGCTTAGCTGTACACCTGTTATCTGGATCAACATCAGCGTTAACCACAACAAGCTTCATCGCTGATTGTTCGACAATCTGCGCCAGACGGTTCTGGGGCAACCTGGGATCTAACGGTACGTATCCCGCGCCCGCACGCATAATACCAAGCATGGCCACCACCGCTTCCAGTGACGGCAACAATGCAATTCCGACGCGATCGCCGGGCACCACCCCATTTTGTATAAGCTGAACAGCGACTTTCAGCGACCAACGTTGCAAATCCAAATAAGTTAATGTATCGGCACCATAACGAATCGCTACTGACGTCGGTTGTTGCGTTACTCGTTGATCAAAAAGCGCAACGAGAGTTTGGTTTGACACTTCCGGGAGAGCGTTAGAATTAATCGGACCAGATGGCAGATTGTAATCCTCTGATTTTAGCGCCAACAAAGTATTCATCTCTTCATCAGGATCTGCTATCAGCATCTCAAGCACTTGCTGGAAGCGCTCTGCAAATATCTGAAGGCCCAAATGTGAGAAAAAATGTTTATCTGCTTTAAACTCACATCTTAAATGGGAACCGGCATCGACAAACAACAGTTCAATATCAAGTTGACCTTCCTGCTGACAAACCCTGAATGGGGAAATAGTTTGTCCCGCCCATGATGCTTGAACAGAATCGTCAGCCATCTCCAGCGCCACCCAACGCGATTGTCCTGCATGCCCTAACATATTCACCGCAACCTGAAACAGTGGGTTACGATCATCATGTCGTTCCACAGCCAGGTGTTCGACCATTTGGCTGAGGCAAAAATTTCGATTATCAAGGGCCGATAACAATTGCTCCTTCGCTGCTAAGAGGAAGTGATGAAATGTCTGCTCGACGGATAAACGTATGGGCAATACATTAAACAAACAGCCGACAATGTGCTGATGAACTGAATGACGCATCGATACTGGTACCCCCATGACGATATCGGCAGCTTTTGTCTCTCTGGTAATGTAAGCACTCCATGCGGTTAATATGACCGTAAAGATCGATCCTCCTATTTCTGAAGCAAGCTGCTTGATTTTTTTGGTTGTCTCTTCACCAATACTAAACAGAATGGATGACTTGTCATTAGCGCCTTTGCGCCAAAAACTATCCCATTGCAACATGGCCGGTGGCTGCTTTAAACATTCACTCCAATAAGCTTTCGATTCCTCTGCTGCTTCACTTTGGTAATATTCTCGTTCTTTGATTGCATAATCCTTGAAATCCTCAATGGGCGGTAACCAGGAATCATCATCTTCGCCAAGTTCAGCCAGATAATAGTGTTCAAGCTGATCCCACATCAGCTCCAGTGAAGTAAAATCCGACACAATATGGTGAACACACATATGTAAAACGTATTCTTCCGCACTGACAACGTAGATACCAAAACGCAGACACGACACTTTTTCTAATTGAAAAGGGATGGAATGAAAGTTCTGAACGGCATCTTCAAGCTCGCCTTGGCTCAAGTTCGTTGCATCGAAAACCTCTAATGTCGGCGGCAAGTGTTCGTTAATGACCAACTTTGGCTCACCATTCACATTAATGAAAGAGCTTCTCAGGGTGGCATTCTTGGAAACGAGCCGGTTAACCGCATAGCGAAAAGCATCGATTTGAAACGATCCATGAATACGGAATGCCATGGAAATATTATATTTGGAATCGCCAGGAGTATAATTGTCAATGAACCATAAAGCGCTCTGCTGCATGGACAGCAATTCTTCATCACCAGTCTGTGGGTAATCTTTATACATAACGTGTCAAGCTCCATAAATACTTAAACAGTATCCCCTCTGGTAAGTTAGCTTCGTTACGGAGAGGGCAAAATTTGTGCTTGGTGTTACTCCATCAATCAACGGCTCGTTAGAAATAGCGTTTCAACTTTTCAACCAGCTCAGAAATGCTACAGTCGTCAAAAAAGACAGACATGGGGATTAATTTCCCAATGATTCCACGCAACCGCTGAGCAATCGTAATGGCTGACATAGAGTCCATATCAATCTCATTCAACTTCGTGTCGGCAGTAACGTTTCCTCCTGCAACCAATTTTTTAAGCTCTTCTATCACTATTTCAGTCATTGCCTGACGTTGCTCTTCATGGGAAGGTTTTTCTGGCGTGACCACATCATCAATTTGCGTAGAACTGAAAGTAGGCTCTATATCATTCACCGGCTCTTGCCGGTAAATCATCCTCTCCAGAGCAACCTGACTAAAGTTTCCAGCAATCAGCTTGGCATAATGAGGAATATCCGCGCTGATGACGGTATCTATGACATTTTTAATATCACCCTCAAGCTCCCATGTGATCCCCGTGCCTGGTAACCCAGTCGCGACCCGATATCTCATCAAAGCATCCACGAATGTGTTCGCGGCAGCATATACCCCCTGACCTGCAACACCAATAATCTCTGACAGTGGGGAAAATGTAATGAATCCATCTAGGCTTAGCTCTTGAGTTGCCAGATGTAGGTTCCAGATTCCCGCTATTTTCTGGCGGAAAACTTTTTCAACCGAACGGTTGTTTAACGTGGTAAGCAGATCGCCTTCAACGGCGCTTGCCAAATGGTAGATCCCCCGTAAAGGGTGACCTGTTCTATCGATACGTCGCAATATTGCTTTGACGTCCTCAATATCAGCTACATCACCTTGGAACAAACGGAGATTGCAACCCTGTGCTTTTCGTTGTTCAGACTCAGTAATTAAATTAACCGACGGAGCGGAGTGTCCCATCAACGTGACGTGCCTTGCCCCAGCCGCAAACAGATTCTCGGCCAGCATACGCCCGGTATCGCCAAACCCGCCGGTGATAAGATAGTTCGCATTCTGTTTTATCTCCGTCTTTTCTTGGCTAACTGCTAACGGTCTAACCTGACGCTGACAAGTACATTGATCACGAACGAGAAACTCCCTCTGTTCATGCTGATTTGGCATGATGGCAAGAACCGATGTTATCTCTTCGTCCCCAACCTGTTTAACCGGCAAATCAATCAAGCCAACTTCAATATATGGGTACTCTTTGGCAATGACCCGGCCTAATCCCCATAAACTACTACCAGACAAGCCTACCGTATTAAAATGCTCGCCAGACACCTGCACACCTTGAGTAAGAACCCAAAGTTGCGTTTTTGCTTCGTGATGGCGCTCGGCAATTCTGTTAGCAATAAGACGTAAACTTTCTAACTCACGTAATTCATTAGCCACAATATCCGCAGCGTTCAAGAACTCCTCGTGGCTAGCTAAATAGATCAGGGTGTCCGTGTTCCCTATTGCATCAATTTGAGAGGCAGGATCTGCAACAAGATCAATACCAACAACATCAATTCCCTTCGCTTCAAGCAACTCCTTCACATGGTGAGTAAAATTGGCGTTTCTACTAATGACAGTACATTGAGTTAATAACGGAACATTGGGCAATACGATATTACGTTTCACCCAATCCAGATTGAATAGTTGCATGCCACTCTTCTCCAAATCACGAAACAATACATCACACGTGTAGCCCGTTTTAAGCTGCATATTATCAAGACGCATCAGGCTTTCGTCCCCCATACGTCAAATTTTATGCCTATGAACCTTCTGACTTCCCCATATCCCTCTTCGCACATTTGTTAACGCGAACTCTTCAACCAATCAGCAACGATTAGCGCCAGAGAACAACAGTGCTACTATTTATGCGACCATAAAAGGCGAAAAAAGGGTGAGGTATGCTATTAATAACCAGAGAAAAATGGCTGTTCAATTCCAAGTTCTCCAATTATGTCTAACCAAAGATCCATTAAACGAGGTGGTAAAATCTGTAGATGGCAATCTGGTCTGGAAGAAATAGTGACCTCCATCGTATCAGCATAGATCTCTATATCCATGCTCAATGGTATCTCTTGCGCATCTTGATCCGGTTTCCCAATACGTATTTTTTCAGGCGACAGTTCATAACCAATAACATTGGGGGACCGTCGTTGATCACCAATGAAATTAAAAGAAATTGTAGGAAGTTCAGGCCATCCAAAGATGGAATTAGGCACAAAGTAAGTTGCAGCATAATCCGCCGCTTTTTCCATCGCGTTATTGAACGCTTGTACCGTGTGCTGGAGGGTGCTATCCAACGATGGATCTGGATCAATATTAAACTTAACTGTGATTGGAAATGATACTGACCCGACAAGATTAACCACCGAGGTTTCCCAATACCCCACAAAATGAGGACTGACCCACAACAGCATATTCAGGCTACCCTTGCCAAAAACAGCCGCTAGCGCCTTTAACCAACCACCTAACAACAAATCTGCAACACTAACACGATGTTGCTTAGCCAAAAGGCGTATCCTGTTTAAGGCTTCACCATCAAGCTGCCTGACTTCTGTGGCGGCCTCAGACAATCTACTAATGGGTAGTGACTCAACACTCCGCCCGCCGAGAATATTCAGGGTAGGTTGTTCAACTTGTTGTTCATCATCAGGGATAGCGCCTTTTACGATTTGCCGATGTTGTTCATACAATTCAGCACAAAATTGCTCATAATTTGTGGCATTCTCAAGCGCAAGGGGCTGACCATTCACTGACATTCTGTATGCCTTTGAAAGATCTCGCCATAAGATCCTGCTGGAAATACCGTCACAGACCAGATGATTGAATATCAATACCAATCTTTGATCACGGGCACAATTGCCATCAAACAAGCAGTAACGCAATAACGGAGGATTTGCCAAATTCATGGCAGCCCTAACCTCAGCAATGTAGTTTGATATTAAGCGTCGGCGATCATATGGACTATCGGTTTGCTCTCTAACTTCAAAAACCTGATGCAATAATTCACGGCTAGGCGGCACGAAATCCATCTTCATATTCATCCCGCTACCGACAAACCGTGCTCTCAGAACAGAATACTTATGCAACAGATATTCAATCGCTACCTTAAGATGGGCCGGTGCCAACCGCTCCAAGGGCATTAATACTTCACCGACACACAACTGATCGACGCTCAGCGAATATCGCAAATCATATAATTGCCCTAATTGAACACGCATAATATTCACCTTTCCATTGCAAGCCCTGCGGGCAGAAACGAAATTAAAACGTTATGCAGACTTCATACTCTTCTGCATACAAATGAGTCGAATAACACAGCGTTTACTTTTGACTACCAGAGAAAGCGAACATGCAGAGTAAAAAAACGGGAATTGATAGCCCGGCTACCCCACATGGAATGATAATTAGCGTCATTTATTCAGGTACTAAAAACACAGTGACGATTTTAAAAGTAGCAATAAAAAAAGAAACCTCCACGAATCAATCCAGATATTTGAGCTGGACCAAAATAATTAATACATTATTACTATCAAATAAGTAATTTGGTTAATGTTTTGTTTTAACCATACCCTCACTTTACGGCTTTTATGAACTCTTCTACATATATACCCGTTATCTTTCAAGTTGCCTCTTTGTTGGCTGCACTCGCTCACCCCGGTCACATCGTTATCTATGCTCCCGGGGATTCACTCCCTTGCCGTCGCGATGCATCTTGAAATCCATAGGGTATAGATAGAGAAAAGAGGCCGCCCAGAATACTGGGTCGAGGAACTTACCCGACTAGCCGCCAGTGTGTTGGGTCAGGGAACCAGTAAAAATGCGGCTCCCTTATTCAACCATTAACTTCCTATTAAGAAACGACTGGTACAATCAACCCTGCTCACCGATTTCACTGACGATGAATCGCAGCATGAGATGTATTACTCAGTGAGGAGCGGCGGAAATTGAACCACACCAACACCGCCATCATCAGAAGAAACAGGGACGCAGCACCCATCACAGAAAAAACAGCATCATCAAACGCTGACTTAGCAAGGCTGACCAAAGCCTGCCCCGCATCCGGCGCCATCTCTTTTGCCGCAATCAATGCGCCATCAATACCATCTTTAGCCACATCGTAGATAGGAGAATCCACTGGAATTTCAATGAAATAGCTATAGATAAATGACATAATGCTACCCATGATCGCAATGCCCAATCCACCACCCAATTCATAGGAAACTTCTTCAACGGACGCCGCCATCCCTGCTCGATTAGGCGGTGCTGCCTGCATGATAGTACTGGATGCCGCGGTCATTGTTGCTCCAAGACATGTCCCGAGCGCAAAAAAGCAAACTATCTGCAAAGGTAGCGGCGCTGAAAAACTCGCCATGAGCGCCAGTATGGCAATGGCATACATCAACAACGAGGTTATAAGGAAGCGTGCACTCCCTAAGCGAGGAAGAACCCAACCACTCACAGGACTTGCAACAATCGCGCCCAATGAGAATGGCAGAAAGTAGAGCCCGGATTGCAAAGGCGTTAATGATAATACCAGTTGCAAACGCTGGCTTAACACCAGATTAAGGCCCATCAAACAGGCGGAAGCCACCAGCCCGGCGATAACCGCGGATGAGAAAGCCGGGCTTTTGAACAGGTTAAAATCAATCAACGGATGCACACTGCGTTTTTGCCGTCGAATGAACAACGTTAGAAAACCTATCGTCAGGGAGGAAGTTATCAATATTCCGATATAAGAAGGCTCCCGTTTGGCAAATTCTTTGATGGCATAGGCGAAGCTTATCAAGACAACCATGATCTGCAATGAGCCAATAAAATCCCACGGGTGAGACGAATCTGTTTTCGCTGTAGGGACAAACAACCACGACAGAATGAGTGTCAAAATCACCAAAGGAACATTGATCAGAAACACTGATCCCCACCAAAAATATTCAAGCAATACGCCGCCAATCAGCGGGCCTATTGCCGCACCGCCAGAGGCAACAGCCGTCCAGATCCCAATAGCAAATGATTTTTCATCTTCATCTTCGAATGTCAAAGCGATAATCGACAGTGTGGCAGGCATCATGATTGCCGCCCCAACCCCCAATAATGCCCGAGAAACCACCAACATCTCCGGCGAATAAGAATAGGCCGCCGCCAAGGATGAGAGCCCAAAGATGATGAGACCGTAAACAAACAACCGTTTATGCCCGATGCGATCTCCCAAGGTCCCCGCACCTAGCAACAACCCAGAGACGATAAGAGGATAGATATTCACTATCCATAACTTTTCCGTTGTATTCGCTCCCAAACTGTGAGTCAGACTCGGTAACGCGGTATATAACACGGTCATATCGATAGCAACCAGCGATAACGCGACTGAAACAGCAGTGAGCACCCACCATTTTTTTATCGTATTCATTTCATTCATTTTTACTGCCTATGTCATCTCCAGGAAATCTGGTGTCATTTAAACGCAATAACTATCATATTCTTGCAATAAATCGTTAACGTTAACGCTAAGAGTGATATCACGTTTCAACTTTTTGTTTAATTCCGTTTCCGTTACCCCCTGAATAGTGCCTTGCCCAACGAGCTTCTCCACTCGACTACGTGACAATGCGAGCTTTTTGGTCAAGATTGAGATCAACCTGATAGGAATGGGATATTCAAGCTGTATTGTGATCTCTGCCGCTGGAATTTGAGCGATGTCCTGAAGCTTTTTACCTTCGATGATAAAATCAGGAGCAGCGCTGAGTTCAGCTCTATTTTTTGCCAATACGCGGTAATCAAATGCATACCGTCGTATTTCATCTTGATCATTATGCAAAAACCGTTCATACAAATTGCTTTCCAATTTGTTGACATGAATCCTGGAAAAAATATCAATATTCCAGGTGTAATCACATTTCTCACATTTATAGATACTCCACACATCTAAGACTTTTTTCTGCGCATTAACCCTAAAAGTGCCGGCTGGATAAAACGCCTTTTTTACTTCACAGCCCGGGCAACGTTTCAAAATGGCCTGATAACCTACGGGCCTTACTAACCAGAGAACATTTCTATTTGTCATGATAGATCCACGTTTAAATTGGTTAAGTTAGTTACTAGTTACGGCTAAATTGGTCAATTTAAGATCTGATTTTGATGATATTCTATAACATCAGATCTTGAAACCCTTTATCAATTCGTTGCTTAGGTGATATTGATGTTTATGTTTTGCAGATCTCGTTACAGTACACAGCATTCAGATAACAGAAGACGTTGACTTGAATTGCTATAAGCCTGCAAGCAGTGTCTTTTCTGGACTGTTTTTGCATCAGGCGCTGTTCATTTGGGGATATCATATACCCCATTGATTTCAAGCTGCATCGCGACGGCAAAGGAGCGAATCCCTGGGAGCATAGAGAACTATGTGACCGGGGTGAGTGAGTGCAGCCAACAAAGAGGCAACTTGAAAGATGACGGGTATAGACATAATTCGATCCGGCTAGTGTTATGTGTTGATTTAATGATTGCTTAAATCGTTCAAACCAGATTGTATTTCCTCAAATGGGGAGACTATTTTGTCGAGCTGTTTAATATCATTAATTATTTCAATTAATACGTTCCGCTATTTTTTTTCATAAAAAATATCATGAAAGGGAAAAAGAATGAAACCCAAAAAACTAGAAATTAAAAGATTAATGTTGCACCCTCTAAATAAATTTTTATAATTATGATACATCCTATTTTATTATTCTCTGTTATTCCTATAGGAAAATGAATTAAAAAATATTTTCATTTTTTTGAGCAACTGCCACATATACCCAATGGATTTCAAGATGGATCGCGACGGCAAGGGAGCGAATCCCCGGGAGCATAGAGAACGATGTGACCGGGGTGAGAGAGTGCAGCCAACAAAGAAGCAACTTGAAAGACGACGGGTATATACTGACAGCAATGATTTCGTGTCACTGTTTCACGCAGTGATTGCCACAGGCGTTCAATTTTATTCAATTAGGGTGAATAAACAGGTAAAAACAGAGGTTAAATTTAGGATAACGAGCCAACCAATCACTGACCAACTGGCTTTTATGACAACGGGTCTGCCCACAGGCAGGTTTTTCAAGCCTTCCAGAGCATATAAAATAAACTTATTTATCCAGCGATTAATGGAAGAGCGGTTGGCACAAAGGGCTCTGACAACCGGCGAGACAGATTTGCCACAATGTAACATCAACATGGCCCTGATCCTGCGCTCATAATCTTTATCTTGGGTGTTCTGGATAATTTTTTTCATCTGGCGTCGTTCATTGCGGAGTATGGGGCTATGACCGGGATAACTTAGTCCATTTAGTAGGTTGAGATTATTTTGCAATTGTTCAGGCCGCAAAAATTGGACTAAGCTCCCTCCAAATGAACTACTATTTTGAAAAGTTATTATAAGGATTTATTGAATGAATAATCAGTTTAATAAATTTCATGAATATTTCGTATATAAAGAAGATCTTGATTTCTTTAATTTAAACTTTTTATTGATAAATTTTGTTGATATAAAAATTTTCCTTTGCTATTTTACAAGCATTACAAATGGAACAGGAACTATATTTATGAGCGCACAGTTACATTAATAGCTTTGAGTGTAAAATTCAGGGCGTTATTATTTCTAACGAAACTTATAGGTTAAGATTTTTATAATAAAAATCTTATTTGCTGGATATTCTTTTTATTTTCATCGTTATAACATAAAAATACAAAAAGCAAATATTGGTACAACGAGTTTGCAAGATGATTAAACAACAACTTAAGTTGAAATTACCCTATTAAATGGATGATAAATATGACTAAAAAAATTTCAATCATTATTAACGGGCAGGTTGAAATCTTTCCCGAAAGTGATGATTTAGTGCAATCCATTAATTTTGGTGATAATAGTGTTTACCTGCCAATATTGAATGATTCTCATGTGAAAAACATTATTGATTATAATGAAAATAATAAATTACGGTTGCATAACATTATCAATTTTCTCTATACGGTAGGGCAAAGATGGAAAAATGAAGAATATTCAAGACGCAGAACATACATTCGTGATTTAAAAAAATATATGGGATATTCAGAAGAAATGGCCAAGTTAGAGGCCAACTGGATATCTATGACTTTGTGTTCTAAAGGTGGCCTTTATGATGTTGTAAATAATGAACTTGGTTCTCGTCATATCATGGATGAATGGCTACCTCAGGATGAAAGTTATATTAAGGCTTTTCCGAAAGGTAAATCTGTACATCTGTTGGCAGGTAATGTTCCATTATCTGGGATCATGTCTATATTACGAGCAATTTTAACCAAGAATCAGTGTATTATAAAAACATCATCAGCCGATCCTTTTACAGCTCATGCATTAGCGTTAAGCTTTATCGATGTAGACCCTAATCATCCGATAACGCGCTCTTTGTCTGTTGTATATTGGCAACATCAAGGGGATACATCACTCGCAAAAGAAATTATGCAACATGCGGATGTCATTGTTGCTTGGGGAGGGGAAGATGCGATTAATTGGGCTGTAGAACATACGCCACCTTATGTTGACGTGATTAAATTTGGTTCTAAGAAGAGTTTTTGCATTATTGATAATCCAGTTGACTTGACGTCAGCAGCTACCGGTGCAGCTCATGATATTTGTTTTTACGATCAGCGAGCTTGTTTTTCCACCCAAAACATATACTACATGGGAAGTCATTATGAAGAATTTAAGCTAGCGTTGATAGAAAAACTTAATTTATATGCGCACATATTACCAAACGCCAAAAAAGATTTTGATGAAAAGGCGGCCTATTCTTTAGTCCAAAAAGAGAGCTTATTTGCTGGATTAAAAGTAGAGGTGGATGTTCATCAACGTTGGATGATTATTGAGTCAAATGCGGGTGTGGAATTTAATCAACCACTTGGCAGATGTGTGTATCTTCATCACGTCGATAATATTGAGCAAATATTGCCTTATGTTCAAAAAAATAAGACGCAAACCATATCTATTTTTCCTTGGGAGTCAGCATTTAAGTATCGAGATGCGTTGGCATTAAGAGGTGCCGAAAGGATTGTAGAAGCAGGAATGAATAACATATTTCGAGTGGGTGGATCTCATGACGGAATGAGGCCGTTACAGCGATTAGTGACATATATTTCTCATGAGAGGCCATCTAATTATACTGCTAAGGATGTTGCGGTTGAAATAGAACAGACTCGATTCCTGGAAGAAGATAAGTTCCTTGTATTTGTTCCGTAATAGGTAAAAAGTATGGAAAATAAATCCAAATATAAAACCATCGACCATGTTCTTTGTGTTGAAGGAAATAAAAAAATTCATGTTTGGGAAACGTTGCCAGAAGAAAATAGCCCAAAGAGAAAGAATACCATTATTATTGCGTCGGGCTTTGCCCGAAGGATGGATCATTTTGCTGGACTGGCGGAATATTTATCGCAGAATGGGTTTCATGTGATTCGCTATGATTCACTTCACCACGTTGGCTTGAGTTCAGGGACAATTGATGAATTTACAATGTCTATAGGAAAACAGAGCCTATTAGCAGTGATTGATTGGTTAAATATACGAAAAATAAATAACCGTGGTATTTTGGCTTCAAGTTTATCTGCACGGATAGTTTATGCAAGTCTATCTGAAATTAATGTTTCGTTTTTAATCACCGCGGTTGGTGTTGTTAACTTAAGATATACGCTTGAAAGAGCGTTAGGATTTGATTATCTCAGTTTACCCCTTGATGAACTGCCGAATAATTTGGATTTTGAAGGCCATAAATTGGGTGCTGAAGTTTTTGCGAGAGATTGCTTTGATTTTGGCTGGGAAGATTTAACTTCTACAATCAATAGCATGATGTATCTTGATATACCGTTTATTGCTTTTACTGCAAATAACGACAATTGGGTAAAGCAAGATGAAGTTATCACATTGTTATCAAATATTCGTAGTAATCGATGCAAGATATATTCTTTGCTAGGAAGTTCGCATGACTTGGGTGAAAACTTAGTGGTCCTGCGCAATTTTTATCAATCGGTTACGAAGGCTGCTATCGCGATGGATAATGATCGTCTGGATATTGATGTTGATATTATTGAACCATCATTCGAACATCTAACTATTGCGACAGTCAATGAACGTCGAATGAAAATTGAGATTGAAAATCAAGCGATTTCGCTGTCTTAAAACCTATTGGGATAGATATTACCCTATGGATTTCAAGATGGATCGCGGCGGCAAGGGAGTGCAGCCAACAAAGAAGCAACTTGAAAGATAACGGGTATAGTTAATTCTATCACTTAAATAGAAATATAAGGACTCACTATGAAATTTGGAAACTTTTTACTTACATACCAACCCCCCCAATTTACTCAAATAGAAGTAATGAAACGTTTGGTTAAATTAGGTCGTGTTTCTGAGGAGTGTGGTTTTGATACTGTATGGTTACTGGAGCATCATTTCACGGAGTTTGGTTTGCTTGGTAACCCTTATGTCGCTGCTGCATATTTACTGGGTGCAACCAAAAAATTGAATGTAGGGACTGCGGCTATTGTTCTTCCCACCGCTCATCCAGTGCGCCAACTTGAAGATGTGAATTTATTGGATCAAATGTCAAAAGGACGATTTCGGTTTGGTATTTGTCGGGGGCTTTACAATAAAGACTTTCGCGTATTTGGCACAGATATGAATAACAGTCGCGCTTTAACGGAGTGCTGGTACGGGTTGATAAAAAATGGCATGACAGAGGGATATATGGAAGCTGATAATGAACATATCAAGTTCCATAAGGTAAAAGTAAACCCGACAGCATATAGTCAAGGTGGAGCCCCTGTTTATGTGGTTGCTGAATCAGCCTCGACAACTGAATGGGCCGCTCAATTTGGTTTACCGATGATATTAAGTTGGATTATAAATACTAACGAAAAGAAAGCACAACTTGAGCTCTATAACGAGGTGGCTCAAGAATATGGGCACGATATTCATAATATCGACCATTGCTTATCATATATAACATCTGTAGATCATGACTCAAATAAAGCGAAAGAGATTTGTCGGAATTTTCTAGGGTATTGGTATGACTCTTATGTGAATGCCACGACCATTTTTGATGATTCAGATAAAACAAGAGGTTATGATTTCAATAAAGGGCAGTGGCGTGACTTTGTATTAAAAGGACATAAAAATACTAATCGCCGCATTGATTACAGTTACGAAATCAATCCCGTGGGAACCCCGCGGGAATGTATTGACATAATTCAAAAAGACATCGATGCCACAGGAATATCAAATATCTGTTGTGGGTTTGAAGCTAATGGAACAGTAGACGAAATTATTGCCTCCATGAAGCTCTTTCAGTCTGATGTCATGCCGTTTCTTAAAGAAAAACAACGTTCGCTATTATATTAGCTAAGGAAAAAGAAATGAAATTTGGATTGTTCTTCCTTAACTTCATCAATTCAACAACTGTTCAAGAACAAAGTATAGTTCGCATGCAGGAAATAACAGAGTATGTTGATAAGTTGAATTTTGAACAGATTTTGGTATATGAAAATCATTTTTCAGGTAATGGTGTTGTCGGTGCTCCTCTGACTGTTTCTGGTTTTTTGCTCGGTTTAACAGAAAAAATTAAAATTGGATCATTGAATCACATCATTACAACTCATCATCCTGTCCGAATAGCGGAGGAGGCTTGCTTACTAGATCAATTAAGCGAAGGGAGATTTGTTTTAGGGTTTAGTGATTGTGAAAAAAAAGATGAAATGCGTCTTTTTAATCGCCCTGTTGAATATCAACAGCAACTATTTGAAGAGTGTTATGAAATCATTAACGATGCTTTAACAACAGGCTATTGTAATCCCGATAATGATTTTTATAGTTTCCCTAAAATATCTGTAAACCCTCATGCTTATACCCAAGGCGGGCCTCGGAGATATGTCACAGCAACCAGTCATCATATTGTTGAGTGGGCTGCTAAAAAAGGCATTCCTCTCATCTTTAAGTGGGATGACGCCAATGATGTTAGATATGAATATGCTGAAAGGTATAAAGCCGTTGCTGATAAATATGGCATTGACTTATCAGTGATAGATCATCAGTTAATGGTATTGGTTAACTATAACGAAGATAGTAACAAAGCTAAACAAGAGACGCGTGCATTTATCCGTGATTATGTTCTTGAAATGCATCCTAATGAGAATCTCGAAAATAAACTTGAAGAGATAATCACAGAAAACGCTATCGGAGATTATACGGAATGTATAGCTGCGGCTAAGCTGGCAATTGAAAAGTGTGATGCAAAAGGTGTATTGCTATCCTTTGAACCAATGAATGACCTGATGCAGCAAAAAAACGTAATCAATATTGTTAATGATAATATTCAAAAGTACCACATGTAGTAAAAGAGTATGGCAGCGCTGCTGCCATACTCTCTAAATTATCTAGAGGGGTAAAACAGGTATGACTTCATATATTGATAAACAAGAAATTACAGCAAGCTCAGAAATTGATGATTTGATTTTTTCGAGCGATCCATTAGCTTGGTCTTACGATGAACAGGAAAAAATCAGAAACAAATTTGTTCTTGATGCATTTCGTAATCACTATAAACATTGTCAAGAATACCGTCACTACTGTCAGGTACACAAAGTAGATGACAATATTACGGAAATCGATGACATACCTGTATTCCCAACATCAGTTTTTAAGTTTACTCGCTTATTAACTTCTCAGGAAAACGAGATTGAAAGTTGGTTTACTAGTAGCGGTACGAGTGGTTTAAAAAGTCAAGTGGCGCGTGACAGACTAAGTATTGAGAGACTCTTAGGCTCTGTGAGTTATGGCATGAAATATGTTGGTAGTTGGTTTGATCATCAAATGGAGTTGGTCAACTTGGGACCAGATAGATTTAATGCTCATAACATTTGGTTTAAATATGTTATGAGCTTAGTGGAGTTGTTATATCCCACGACATTTACCGTAACGGAAGAACGAATAGATTTTGTTAAGACATTGGATAGCCTTGAACGAATAAAAAACCAAGGGAAAGATATTTGTCTTATCGGTTCGCCATACTTTATTTATTTGCTCTGCCATTATATGAAAGATAAAAATATCTCATTTTCTGGGGATAAAAGCCTTTATATCATAACGGGGGGAGGCTGGAAAAGTCACGAAAAAGAATCCCTGAAACGTGACGACTTTAATCATCTTTTATTCGACACGTTCAATCTCAGTGATATTAGTCAGATCCGCGATATATTTAATCAAGTTGAACTCAACACTTGTTTCTTTGAAGATGAAATGCAACGTAAACGTGTTCCGCCGTGGGTATATGCGCGAGCACTTGATCCTGAAACGTTGAAACCTGTACCTGATGGAATGCCTGGTTTGATGAGTTATATGGATGCGTCATCAACGAGTTATCCAGCATTTATTGTTACCGATGATGTCGGGATAATGAGCAGAGAATATGGTCAATATCCTGGTGTACTGGTTGAGATTTTACGTCGCGTCAATACGAGGGCACAGAAAGGGTGTGCTTTAAGCTTAAACCAAGCATTTAATAGTTGATATACTCTATGGATTTCAAGATGCATCGCGATGGCAAGGGAGTGAATTCCCGGGAGCATAGCGAAAACATTCGCCAAAACATCTGCATTTGGGGACTTGATAGAGGTTTGTGGGGGTTGGCTTAACACTATTTTCATTGTTATATTGCTCAAAGCAAAAGGAGATAATATGAAAAAATTAGCAGTTATGCTTGCATTGGGAATGATTAGCTTTGGTGCAATGGCAGTTGATGGGTATAAAGATGCAAAGTTTGGCATGACAGAAGAAGAGTTTCTTTCGAAAAGATTATGTGATTTTGAAAAATTTGAGGGAAATTCTCAAATAGAAGAAGTATCACTTTATTCATGTTCTGACTTTTCGTTTGCTAACAAAAAGCGTGAAGCAATGGCATTTTTTTTAAATGGGAAATTTAAAAGATTAGAGATTAATATTGGCCGCCTTGTGAAGCCAGTAAGCAAATCGTTAACGAAAAAGTACGGAGATGAATCATCGTATCCATCACAAGAAGAATTTGAAAATGCGCTAAAATACAACGGAACTATGTCTATAGGTTATGATAATAATACGGTATTAGTTGATATACATATAATGTGTGGCAAAGAAGGCATAGAAACCAGTCGACTGATTTATACGAGTCCAGATGTTCATACGATCCCCGATTTAGAGAATAAAATCCAGGAATTAAGGGGATTAAAGGAATTTCAAGAATTACTGGAATTAGATCGTGAAAAACTGGATGAAGATGTTTGAAACGGCAATAGCCACCTTCGGGTGGTTTTTTATATCTGTTTAGTCCCAACATTTGATAGTTGACATCTTTTGTCCAAGGCTTTCGAGGTAAATATATTGCCGTTTTGGTGTTATGAAAGTAAAAAGCCCAGGTGGTAACCTGAGCTCAGGTTATTGACTTTTAGGTGTGAGATAAATGGACAGGCTTAAATAACGGAGTCAGTTTGGAAATATCAACCGTCTTTTCTGCTTTATCGAGGCTATAAGTTTCTTGCAGTTTTAGCCACAGCCGTGGAGAGCTACCAAGTACTTTTGACAGTTTTATTGCCATCTCTGGTGTAACTGCTGCTTTGCACGACACTAAACGTTGAGCCGTAGATGGAGCAACATTTAGTGCTCGCGCGAGATCACGAATTCCTAAACCTAGTTCTTCCAAAGAGTCAGCAATAATTTCGCCTGGGTGAGGTGGGTTAAACATTTTCATTAGTGATAATCCTCGTAGTTAACTATGTACGCGTCACCATCGATAAATTCGAATGTCACACGCCAATTTCCTGAAATGGTAATTGCCCACTGTCCTTGCCTGTTTCCCGTTAAAGGATGTAGATTGTATCCGGGAAGGTTGATTTCCCCTATATCCTCAGCTTCGTTAATAACAGCGAGTCGTTGGCGGAGTTTGTTTGCATGTTGAGGGTTAATTCCAATAGAAACACCTTTTTCAAAAAATTGGCGCAGTCCCTTATGTTTGAAACTCTTTATCATTCCTTATCGCTCCGTGTTGCGCTACAAGAAATCTTATAACAAAGTGTTCCCTATTACGCAACATCATTTGAACTAAGGTTTGGAGGAAAAGGAGGGATGGATTCGCTCACCCTGCGGGCCGCCGTTGGCGGTCGAACCCTGTTCGAGGGTTTTCGACCCTCCCTGCATCAGGGGTATATACAAGAAAAAAGCCCAGGTATTTAACCTGAGCTTTCTTTCGAATTTGGCGGTGAGGGAGGGATTCGAACCCTCGATACGTTTTCACGTATACACACTTTCCAGGCGTGCTCCTTCAGCCTCTCGGACACCTCACCATTTTTTTCATTCCAGCAACTTTGTTTAACATCGTCGCTGCAACGGGGCGCTACTATAGGGAAAAGCGTTACAAGCGTCAACACTCTTCTGATATTTTTCTTTGGTTTTTTGATTGGTTAGCTAAATAAGAGTCAATTCGGTGAATTGATATCCACCTGATGCCGCCGAAATAGAAAATGTACAAGTCTTTTGATAAGAAAAAAATGAATTCGTTAACTACTTAACATTCTCAAAATTTTCGTAATGATGATTAACAAAGGGTCTTGCAACCTACACTCAATCATCAGATAACCCTATATGAAAATGTAAGATGATGAGGATAAATAGTCATGGAGATTATCTTTTACCACCCCTTTTTTGATGCTGCTCAGTGGATTCAAGGTATGCAGCAACGATTACCCAATATCAATATCCGCCAATGGAAACGCGGCGATAATAAGCATGCGGATTATGCAATGGTTTGGGCTCCCCCCCATGAGATGTTGGCAAATCGCTCTGGATTGAAAGGGATTTTTATTTTAGGAGCAGGAGTCGAGGCGATTTTAAAGCAGGAACAGCAAAAACCAGGGATATTACCCGCCGGTGTGCCGTTGATGCGGCTTGAAGATGCTGGTATGGGGCTGCAAATGCAGGAGTATGTGGTAGCTACGGTTTTACATTATTTGCGGCGCATGGATGAGTATAAGCTGCAACAAGGGCAGAGGATGTGGAAACAACTCGAACCTCATGATCGCAAGGATTTTGTTGTGGGTGTGTTGGGTGCCGGTGTTCTGGGGCGCAGTGTTGCCCAGACGTTAGTTGAATGGGGCTTTATTGTGCGTTGTTGGAGCCGCACGCCAAAACAGGTTAATAACGTAGTTAGCTTTCACGGTGAAGAGCAATTGGGCGATTTTCTCTCCGGTAGCAAGGTGCTTATCAATTTGCTGCCCGATACACCAAAAACCCGTGGTATTCTGAATTTATCGCTGTTTAGTCAGCTAAAACCAAAGTCATATCTGATTAATATCGCACGAGGTGCCCATTTAGTAGAACATGATCTGTTGGTGGCGATTGATAAAAGTTATATCGCCGGGGCTTCATTGGATGTGTTTGTTGAGGAACCACTACCAGAGATGCATCCATTCTGGACTCACCCCCGTATAACGGTAACGCCACATATTGCAGCTATTACTATTCCCGATATTGCTATGGATACGATTAGTGAAAATATTCGACGAATTGAAAAAGGAGAATTATCAACCGGCGTTGTGGATATAAAACTAGGATATTAATAACGTCTCTTTACAGTAGGGGCAGCTATTGGAGACAATAATGGCAAAATTGCTATTTATTTGGAAACTGAGATGAATGAATTTTCAATAGTCTGCCGTATTTTAGGGACTTTATTTAATCGTCAACCGCAAGACCCGATTCTGAAACCACTTTTGACGATGATTGTCGAAGGTAAGTTGAAGCAATCATGGCCATTGGAGCAAGATGCGTTGTTGGATCGCTTGCAACAAAACTGCGATCTATCCGCAATGCAAGCTGATTATATGGCACTGTTTTATGGAGATAATGCTAGCGTACCAGACCACCGTTCTGACTATACCGGGGAGAGTGAAAACGATATTCGCCAATTTTTGATTGAACGAGGCATGCCATTGTCAGATGGGCCAGTCGATCAGTTTGGTTCTCTGTTATTAGGGGCTTCATGGTTGGAAGATCAGGCAGCAGAAGATGAAGTTCAGGGGCAAATTGTGCTGTTTGATGAATATTTGCTGCCATGGTGTGGGCAATTTTTGGGGAAAGTAGAAGCCCATGCAATAACCAGTTTCTACCGGACATTAGCAATGATTACCCGTGAAGCGTTACAGGCGTTAAGAGAAGAACTGGATTCTTAATGTTTAAATGATAAAAAGGCAAATAACTTCGAATTATTTGCCTTTTTGCTATATCCGTCATCTTTCAAGTTGCCTCTTTGTTGGCTGCACTCGCTCACCCCGGTCACATCGTTATCTATGCTCCCGGGGATTCGCTCCCTTGCCGTCGCGATGCATCTTGAAATCCATAGGGTATATATCTTGATGAAAATTATTTGTCGGTCAGCATAATAACTAATTTGCCAGGTTTCACTTCTAACCTTTTTGCTAATGTTTTAGCGGCGGCTTCAGCTTTACTATGATCTGCTTTTATTACATAAACGGGATGAGTATCAAAGAAAGCGCTGAGTGATTTATTCAGATAAGGAACTAATGCGTTAATCGGTTTTTCCATTTTTTCTGGTGTGATTTGGTAATCAACGATTTCCAACTCTTTCAGAAAAATAGCCCCTTTTTCCTGATCAAAAACAGGTTGTGCTTTCAGGGTGAGTTTCATATCGGCTTTAGCCGGGCCAAGCAAGGATGTAACATTGACATTTGCACGGCCAGTTAACGCTATTTTGTTTGGTTCTGCTCGACCAATTTGGCTGGATAGTTCTGTCAATTCAATATCCGCATTGGCAATACCGTGTAATTCGATCTGTTTCTGGTAATGGACGTGTTTTGCTAGATAACCATTAATTAACTCTTCGCTGATACTGATATCTTTGAACTGATCACAACCACTGATTAACCCCGCTAGCAGCAATACTGCCCCCAAGAAAAATTTTCTCATATCGACTCCTTTATTTTGGAGGGCAGATTTTACCTCATTAATTGCCACTCAGCATGGCAGATTCAATCTTACGTTGGTTAAATTGACGGTGCAGGGCATACAGCGTTATCAAGCCAATAATCCCAAGCAGAAACCAAGGCAATTGCGGAATATTCAGCGCATGGCCGGTATCATATAACCAACCACCGCCGGTATAACCCAAGGCGCCACCCAATGCCAGACCAAGACGGCTGAATCCCATATAACTCCCACGCGCACGCGGATCAGCTAGTGAAGCACTTAATGTCTCACGGGCAGGTTCAGCGGTGATGGTACCGAGATAGAACAGGCAAATAAGGCCAAACAAGGTATTTATTTCACCAATCAAACCGACTGGGAACATACTCAGGCTCATCAGGAAAAGCCCGGCCATTAGACGCTGTTCTAGCCGGAATCGTTTTTCGCTCCAACGGGCGATCGGATACAGTAAAGTGAGCGATAGGGTTGCTTCAATTGCGTACATCCATTTTACCGCAGCGGGTGTGCCGGCGATTTCGTTGACGATAATCGGGAACATTAACATCACCTGGACAGACAGCATAAAGTAGCCGGTTAACGTCAATACATAGGTGAAGAAGCGACGATCTTTAATAACGCGTGCCATCCCTTCCCAGATGGGAGTTCGAGTAGTAGAAATCCGGTAGGCAGGGAGGAATAATGCATTCCAGATGGCTGCCAGAACAAAAACACCGGCACCTGTCCAGCAGACAAATTGGAAATCATATTGCAGCAGCCAGCTACCAATCAGTGCGCCGATAACCGCACCGGCACTGTCCTGCATCAACAGCAGCGAGAAGAAACGGCCACGTTCGTGCGGTCGGGTTAGTTTGATGACCAGTGCGGTCCGGGGAGGATCAAATAAGGTCCCCCCCAGCGCGGATAATATGCAGGCAAGCCACAGTATCCACGGTTCGGTGGCTAAGGCGATGAAAGCAAAACCAAGAGCGCGTAATAGCATGCCGGTGACGATCATCGGTTTTGCACCAAAACGGTCTGCAATTGCACCACCGAAAATGCCTAAACCCTGTTGTACAAATTGGCGTAAACCAAGCGCAAAACCGACGACCAGCGCGGCCCAACCCAGTTGCTCAACAAAATGTATTGATATTAAAGGAAAAACGACGAAGAAACCCAGAACGACCAGCAAGTTATCGAATAACAGGAAGTACTTACCCAGGCTACGTGCTTGTGAAACCAGTGACATTGCTCACCATTGGAGTAATTAAGAAGAGAGGACAATACAGTTCTTTTATATTCTGTACTTAATTCGAACATTAGGATAGTGAATTATGGATAATATTTTTTTATCCTAAGGTAATAACTGGAAGCTGTTTTTTACAGATAAATAGCTTAAATTTTTAACGGATAAATTAATATAGTTAGGGAGAAATAATGTTTGGTTATCGTTCCACTTTACCGAAAGTTCGTCTGATTACGGAACGAATGGTGGTGCGTTTGGTGTACGAGCGGGATGCTTATCGTTTAGCTGAGTACTATGCAGAAAATCACGAGTTTCTTAAACCTTGGGAGCCGACCAGAGATAGAAGCCATTGTCAGCCTTCCGGTTGGATAAACCGATTGAATTTAATCATAGAAATGCAAAGACAGAGTGCGGCTTTTCATTTTCTGCTGCTTGATTCAAATGAGAGTGAAGTTATTGGTGTTGCCAATTTCAGTAATATTCTGCGTGGGGCTTTTCATGCCTGTTATTTGGGATATTCGCTTGGTGAAAAGTGGCAGGGAAAAGGGTTGATGTATGAAGCTTTACAACCAGCTATCCGTTATATGCAACGTCAACAGGGAATGCATCGGATTATGGCTAATTATATGCCGGATAATCATCGTAGTGGGAAATTGTTGGAACGATTGGGTTTTGAACGCGAAGGCTATGCTAAGAAATACCTGATGATTAATGGAGTTTGGCAGGATCACGTATTAACCGCGTTGACAGATGAAAAATGGAGTGGAAAAAGTTGATTATTACGCTGTACTGTCACCAAATAAAGTAAATGAGTCATGATGAATTAAATCACCGTTGAAAATCTGCCTTCTCCACCCCTTATTTTTGACCCTTTTTTGAGGGTGGATTTTAATCTATTGATTTTTAATGGGATATTATTTCTCTTGTAAAAAAGGGTTTTTTCATTGTTTTATCAATATATGCTTTAATTGTCAGTAGGTTGAAGTTAATATGTAACAGTTCACTGCCGTACAGGCAGCTTAGAAAGTCTGAATATGACGCTATGACCGTGCCTGAGTGTTCACTGCCGTACAGGCAGCTTAGAAAATTTGCGTTACCGTAACCCTCTGCGAGCTGTAGTTCACTGCCGTACAGGCAGCTTAGAAATATTAAATTCATTGAATTTAAATGCAGATTAAGTTCACTGCCGTACAGGCAGCTTAGAAAAAAAATTGAAGCGACGCTGACAAAGATTATCAGTTCACTGCCGTACAGGCAGCTTAGAAACCAATGAAGTTTTTCTGACCTGGGATAAATTAAAGTTCACTGCCGTACAGGCAGCTTAGAAATGTTATGGCTGCAACCATACAGGGAAGTTCACGTTCACTGCCGTACAGGCAGCTTAGAAACTTATTTATGCAAACTGATAGATATTTTCTTTGTTCACTGCCGTACAGGCAGCTTCATATACAGGATCTTAAGAATTAAGTCGTTCAAAACACGCATCCAATGTTTTGTTTTTAGACGACTTTCTTTGCGGTGTTTTGAATGCATTCTGGGATAAATAGGCT
>NZ_JAXBVE010000050.1:0-33869 GCF_035181445.1 Photorhabdus africana | reverse complement strand
CCAGAAAAGCGTCGCCGTGAGAGACGGTATGCGATGAATATTTTGGGATAATGGCATCAATCATGCGGGGTAAACCGGCTTCATGACAAAAAGCGGCGATAAGGCCAAGATAATCGAGACGTTTAATGGCAGGTACGGGTGTAGACATATTCGCTATCCGGCAAATAAAAGTAATAGATCAAAATTGGCGATTACCGTCAACCCCACCGATGTCATCAATACAAAAAACCTGTGTAAGATCACATTATTTTTAAATCAGAAATACGGTGCGGAATGACGGATTAATAGAGTTACTTTCTATTTATCTGGATGGGTGACTTCATTTTATATTTTGTTTATCTGTAATCAACCGATCAATAGATAAATGGTTGTTATTATATTGAATTTGATCGTAATAAATTGATTAATACAACTACCTGAGTATCAGCAATGAATATGGGATATAAAGGATATTAGGAGCAGGTATTATCTTGACTAAACTGGTAGTACAGTAATGAAAGGAGTGAGCAAGAAAGTTCAGAGCTAGCTTTGACAGTTATTGGATTACAGACATGGATATATTGTAGTGACACTATTTGGCTCTTAAAACCCATTTTATGTGAAATTTATAACTAAGTGGAGTTATTGCATTGGTTTTTATTAAATGATAATAATTTACTATATTAAAAGTGTTCTAAATTTCGATAGCATCTCGAAGAAGAATATATGGATAAGAACAGAATTGTTGTCTTTGAAATAAATGGATTCCAAGCGAGTAAGAAGTCTATGGTTTTTTAGGAGTGCTTTAGTTAGCAAGGGCGGTAGCGTTAGTAGTTTAATAACTTCGATCTTATAATGAGTTAAAATATAATTTCAAAGTGTTTTTAAAGGATAATCAAGAAAATTTTATAAAGTTGCAGACTTAATATTATGTATTGTAGATGATGAATACCTCATTATTGATTCTGAATATAGGATAACTTGTATTCTAAGAGAATATTATGAATGTTTAAGTATAGGTATTAGCTTACTTTATTTATAAAAATTCATTGTTTGTAAATTATTAATAGAGAAATCTCTTCAATACAATCTATACCCAATGGATTTCAAGATGGATCGCGACGGCAAGGGAGCGAATCCCCGGGAGCATAGATAACGATGTGACCGGGGTAAGAGAGTGAAGCCAACAAAGAGGCAACTTGAAAGATAACGGGTATATAATTTGATTGTGAGAGAGATAGAGTATTATACAATCCCGGGCTAAGGTAACGACTGATACAGTATTCTTGCAGTGAACTAATCTTATTATATTTACATAGAGACAGTATTTAAAATTTGACTAAATATGGTTATGATGTTCTAACGATTATTGAAGAATGATTTTATTCACCAACTGAAATACATTTACTCTAAGTTAAATTATATTATTTAAATTGTTCTGGTTTTAATCCGCCATTTTCATTGTGCCGACAATAGTATTATCATAGTAACAGCTTTTTTCTTCATTTTTCATATTAATTCATTAGTTTTAATTATGTGTTATATGGGTATTGAGAGAAGTATCAATAGCTCTCTAACTTTTTATATTTTCAATGAGCAATAATTTCGGAGTTTAAGTTAAATATAATACTAAGATAATAATTTGTAAGAAGAGGTATGGAGATTATTTATGAAAGTTGTTATTTTATGTGGTGAAAAAAAGGCTTACGTATTAGAGGTATTTCAGATGATGTGCCTAAGGCATTGATTCATATTGGGGATAAGCCAATCTTATGGCACATTATGACAATCTATTCAAGATTTGGTTATAATGAGTTTATTTTATGTGTAGGATATAAAGGTCATGTTATTAAAGATTACTTTGTGAATTATGCAAATTACAGCAGAGATTTTACCATTCATATGGGTGATAATTATTTGCAATATCATACGGATATTTCAGAATCTAAGTGAAAAATCACATTTGTCGAAGTTGGGTGGATAAAAAAATGATGACTATTTTTATTTTATCAAGAGAATATCCTCCTTTTACAATAGGTGGAACCAGTACCGTTGCATGGTCTTTAGCTAAAGGTATTTCGTCATCGTGCGATGGGAAAGTTGGAGTTATAACGAATACTACAAAGGAGATTAATTCTCACGAAGTATATGGTAATCTTCATATCTATAGAGTAGCGAATGAAAAAATATATACCAATCATTCAAATTTATCGGATACTATTATCAGATCACATTATCGCCTCTTAAAAGGAGTGAATTATTTAGTAAGTAAGTTGGGTATGCCCGATGTAATACTATTACCAGATTTGTTTTGTTTCCCAGAAGCGAAGATAGTGTCAAAATTATATAATTGTCCAATTGTTAATATTCTATCACAAGATTTTAGGCGAATCGTTCCATATGATAAAAGCACATTTCATATGGTTTCAAATGCAATATCAGCAAGTCACAATAGTTTATTTAATTTGGAAGAAAAGTCGTTACGAATGTCGAATTATAACGTTTTTATTAGTAACTCGATCTTTAATAGCATAAATGAAAATTACAACCTTGAACCTAATAACCAAAGTGTAGTTTATTTAGGCATTATACTTGAAGAAATGACTCCACTAACTGTAGAAGAGTATGCAAAAAGGAGAGAAAACGTAGTCAGTACTGAAGAAATCTTGATTGTTGCATGTGGTCGTTTAGTACCTGTAAAAGGAATGAATTATCTGATTGAGGCAGTTTCTCTATTGAAAAAAAAGGTTTCAAATATAAGATTGTTAATTATAGGAATTGGGCCAGAGCTCTCTTATCTACAGGAATTAGTTCATCAATTTGAATTAGAGGAACAAGTTATATTCTTGGGTGATATACCAAGAAAAGATGCTTTGGTATATTTTAAAATAGCAGATATTGCAGTGGTTCCATCCATATGGGAATCGTTTTGTTATGTGGCAGCGGAATTTATGGGAATGGGTAAACCGATAGTTTGCACAAGTGTTGACTCATTAAATGAGTTAGTTAGGGATGGAATAGATGGAATAAAGGTGGCCGTATATTTGAAAGATGGAAAACGAATATTGAATCCAGAAGATATCTTTCGTGGGATACTGCGTTTTATTGAAGAACCAGATTTAGCTAGAAAAATGGGTGAAAGCGCGAGGGAAAGAATATTGACAAATTTCAATAATACTTTATTTGTTAATGGGATTATGGATGTATGTAACAAGTTATTGTCTAAACAAAATACACAAAAAATTGCTAGGTATGATTGAATGATAAAAGAAGAGATAGTTAAAGATTATCTGAAAAAGATAAAGCCTGTTGATCATATGGCTAAAAGAAGAATTATGCTAAAAGAAGCAAAGTCTTTAAAGATATCTGGTAGTCTGGGGATTCTCGACACAATTGCAAAACAGGTTTTATCAATTAAGGAAGAAATAAATCCATATAACTTTAAAAAATCTATTGTTGTTATGGCTGGTGATCATGGGGTTGCTAAAGAGTCCATCTCCGTTTTTAAATCGAGTGTCACAGGAAAGTTATTGCAGAAAATCAGTGAGGGAAAGGCTCCTATTAATGCGATTGCTAATACTGTAGGCGCATTCTTAGTACCTGTAGACATGGGTGTTACTGAGATTGTTAAATCATGTCCGACTGTTCTTAATATGAAGTTGGGATATGTTACGAATAACATAGCCAAAGGACCCGCTATGCATAGGGGGCAAGTAATTGAGGGGATTCTGAAGGGAATCCAGCTTGTTTCCTCAGAGTTGCTCATTCACAGTGACATTATTGCAGTAGGAGAGATTGGTATAGGGAATACAACATCAGCCAGCGCAATTACAAGTTTGTTGTGTAAGATATCTCCTGAGGAAACTGTAGGACAGGGAACAGGAATCTCCTTGGATGTTCAAGATCGCAAAATAAATATTGTAAAAAAGAGTCTGCTCATTAATATGGCAAATCCTGACGATCCAATTGATATCCTTACTAAATTGGGGGGATTTGAAATAGTTGGTGTAGTTGGTGTGATATTGGGTGCTGCGATTAATAAGATACCTGTTGTTGTTGATGGATTTATTAGCAGTGTAGCTGGGCTCCTTGCCTACAGAATGTCACAAATTGTATCAGAATATATGATTATATCGCATTTATCAGCAGAACCAGGCCATAAATATGTAGTACAAGAGTTAGATAAATCACCTTTGTTAAGTTTAGGAATGAGGTTAGGACAAGCATCAGGGGCTGGACTTACCTTACCGCTGATTGAATCTGCTTGTGCTGTGTATCTAAAATCAGCGACTATTCGTGAGTCTGAAATTACGGCTGAAGATAAAAATATATGATTTTACCCAATAACTGAAGATGTAGTTCTATAGGAAACGCTGAAAGTTTACGGTACTGTTTGCTGAATGCGTACTAGGGGTTGTTTGTTATAATAATGAAGTAATGGAAATTTTATCATATATTAAAAGTAAAGCTGATGCAGGGAAAAATGTTTGTCAGTTGGGAATAGGCGATAAATACAATATTTGATTTACATAGAGTGTCATATAATTGCAGTTGTAAATATTCTATTTTCGGTTATCTGTTATCAATAGCTTATGAAAGACTAATGTAATTAGGTGGGGATGATATCAGGCATAGATCACTTAACAGTGTATCTATTAATGGTAGGTAATATTATACAGGTTATAAGGTGTATTGAATGGATAATAGGAACGACAAGCCATGTATTGTATTTGATTTGGACGGAACGTTAGTGAATACGTGGAATATTCATTTGAAGACGTGTTATGAGACTGCATTAGAAGTAACAGGAATACAATATAAGAAGTTGGATATTATTCGTGCAAATAAGGTGACCGAAAGGGAAACATTAACTGCTTTATTGGGGAAGATGGACAATGACAAGGAGTTAAAATTCTATACTGCAAAGTTTATCGCTAATCTTGACTTATATAGAGTAGAACGATTTGAGGGAATAGACAGAATATTAGAATTTTTAAGCTATAGCGGCAGTCCGGTTGGATTATTTACAGGCAGGAAGAGAGAAACCACCATGGCCTTGTTGGAAAAGACAAATCTTACTCGTTATTTTCGAAGTATTATAACTGCTGACGATGCGGTTCGTCCTAAACCATTTGAAGAAGGCCTGATAAAAACCATTGAAGAGTTGAAAGGGAGTAATGAAAGAAGTTTATATATAAGTGACACATTAACTGACATAGAGATTGCTAATAAGCTAAATGTTTCATCTGTTTTAGTTAGTTGGAATCGAGGGCTGTTACCATCACGGGGAAAAATGAAAACGGCCATTATTAATGATCATAATGATCTTTTTGAGCATATCAAGAGGTTTATTGATGAGTGAAAAAAGTAAGATGTATGAGTATTTTTTGAAAGTTGCTAATGTTAGATCTAATAGAACTGCTATTAATAACAAAAAAGAGTCTATAACATATGGTCAATTGAACGAATATGTAAATAAATTGACGAGACACTTAAATCATCATGGAATTATTAGTGGTACGTCTGTGGGCCTTGTTCTGGTAAATAGCATATTAAACGTAATTAGTGTGCTTGCATTATCAAATATAAAGGCAAAAATGATGTTCTTTCATCCTAAAATGACTGCTCAGGAATGTCAGAAGATAGGTTTATTTTCACCAGAATATATTATTTTTGATGAAAATGAGTTTTTTATAACGGATAATACTTTTTCTTTGGCTGATTATGAAAAATATTTTAGCATGTACCTGACTGACTTTCGTGAATCTACGATATTTCAAATGGGTTATAAACACGATATGAAAGGAAGTATGATGTTTTTTTCTTCGGGTTCAGCAGGTAACCCAAAGGGAATTGTGAAAACTGAAGAACAAATATTGGAGGAGGCAGGACAAATAGTTTCTACGTTAGGAATCAAAGAGTGCGATCGTATAGTTTGTTCTGCTCAATTATGTCATTCGTATGGCTTCATGTTTGGAATGACAGTACCGTTGCTAAATGGTTGTGAAATAACTTATACAGATCCAATTATATTAGTCTCAAAGTTGGAAAGTTTGCTGAAAAGCAATACGATTTTTATTGGGTTGCCTACCCACTATCGATTGCTATGTGAGTATAGTAATCAGAAATTTGGCAATATTAGAATTGCGTTATCAGGTGGTTCAGCAATGTCATTGGAGGAAAAAAATAAAATTGAATTTCTTGATATTCAAATAAGCAATATCTATGGTATGTCTGAAACAGGTGCTCTTATGATTGAGAACAATAAATACAATGATAGGAGTTTATTTACGTATCCCTATCGTCTTATTACAGGTGTAGAAATGAAACTGGACTATAATGAGTCATATGATTTTCGAGGACAATTTGCTTATGAGCTCCTAGTTAAAACAAATGCTCTATGCGTTTGTATAATAGATGATGGAAAAGTTAAAGAAAACTATTTTGATCAATGGTTTCCGACTGGAGATTTGGTAGTTACAAATGAAAAAGGGTTCCATATTGTAGGAAGAAAGGATTTAACAATCAATGTTGGAGGAAAAAAAGTCAATCCATTTGAAATTGAATTTGTGCTGAAAGGACATCCTAGTGTGAATGAAGCGATCGTATATGGCATATCGGATGTAAAGAGAGGTCAGGTCCCTATTGCACTTGTGACGGTTAAGCAACATATTGATAAGAAAGAATTATTTGATTTATGTCGTGAAAAATTATCAGTACATAAGATACCCCAAAATATAGAAGTTAGAAGTTCATTACCAACTTCTTCGATGGGAAAAATTTTAAGAAAAATTAAATGAATATAGGTGATTATTATGATAACAAAAGATTATATTGAATTGAAACTTTCTCAAATGCTTAAAGAAATTCTTGAACTAGAAAGTGTTCCTGAGATAAAAGTAGATAATTTAATAGAGCAATTTAATATGGATTCTATTGCAGCATTGGAATTATTGGTTAGAATAGAGCAAGAATTTCATATTCAGATTCCAGATGAGGAGTTAAGTGTTAATTTGATTAATTCTTTTCATGGTCTTGTTGTTTATATTGAAAGAAAATATAATAAAGATTAGAAAAATGCGTGTATCAATACATCAGCCACATTATCTCCCTTGGTTGCCATTAATTTATAAGATTATAACTAGTGAAGTATTTGTTTTTTTAGACCATATCAATTACTCCAAGAATGATTGGGTAAATAGAAATAAACTAAAGAATGCTAATGGATCTTTTCTTCTGACGATTCCCATAAAGAAGAAAAGTGGTAAGATGATAATTAAAGAAATATCTATTTATGGAGAGGGCTGGAGAGAAAAACATCTAAAGGGGTTTTATTATAACTATAATTCAGCAATGTATTTTGATGATATATTCCCATTTTTAGAGGAGGTATACCGAAGAGAGTGGATACACGTATCTGAAATAAATTATGCGATGCTGAAATGGGTTATTGGTTTTTTGAAATCAGATGTAAGGGTTATAAAGTCTTCAGAACTGGGGTTATGTAGCATAAAAAATGATTTGTTAATTGACATTTGCAAGCTCGTAGGAGCAACAGAGTATATTGCTGGTAAATATGGGTATGAGAATTATTTGGATCGTCAACTTTTTGAAAAAAACGATATAAGTATAAGGCCAATAGAATGGAATTGCCCTATTTATACACAATGCTATGAAAATAAAGGTTTTATTCCTAATTTATCAATATTCGATTTACTTATGAATTATGGTTATAATTCAAAAAGCATTTTGCTCCAAGGTGGTACATTGGAATATACCACACGATGCGACACTGATAATTTCGGGTAATTGTTTTATAGAATGTCTGTTACAGTCGCTCAACACGGTTACCTCACGGCGAGTATACTAGTTGATAAATTAATCCTGAATCTGCCTAGGGTGATGTATTTCTGTTGCCTATGAAACTGTTAGTTAGCACCGATTTTGGGGGAAGATCAATACCCACTTCATCTTCATAAAACCGGATATTCTGCACTGGCACAGGACATCATCAATGGTAGACAGTTTCTCCACTTTATGTAGGGAGCAGATTAGAATCAAACAGTCATATCAAAGGATTTTAGCACATAACTGGAGGTGTTGTTACGATGTAACATTAGTATCTTGGTTAGTTGTCAGGAATAGTGTTTATCCTTGGTTTTATACGTTGTTTTCTGTATCAGGGGTTGTTTATTTCCGGCTAGTGATTTACTTTGATTTGGTGATCAATTAGATCACTTAATGCGGATTGAATTCCCTTCATGTGATTTATTATTTGGAACAACTAATTAGCCTATTTTGCTAACAGAGGATTCTATTTAATCGGTATAATCTGCGATAGTTCACAATATTGGGATATGAGCTTCAGTAACTGGGAAGGAGTGAAATTGCTAGGTATCAGTAAATGAATGACGGAATTTAGAGAATGTAGATGAATCAGTGTTACTATTAGTTGCAGTGATGATGGTTAAATGGTTAATAAGTCGGGGTGAGCAGTGTGGAGGATCATTGCCCATAACTCTATACCCTATGGATTTTAAGATGCATTGCGACGGCAAGGGAGCGAATCTCCGGGAGCATAGATAACGATGTGACCGGGGTGAGTGAGTGCAGCCAACAAAGAGGCAACTTGAAAGATGACGAGTATATATGTACCAGAAAGATAACGTCGGTGTCAGACCCTTTTGATCTGATATCAGGCAAACATTAACGTTTAATGAAGGGTGAATGCAGAAAATTTTCGTGAGCAGCCGTAAATGATGTTAAAAATGGGTAAGACCGGGACTTGCTAGAACTCGTCAATGTCAACATTAACGGAAGCTTTGTAAACGAGAGGCGTTCATTATAGAAATCATGCCAATAATAGATGTAAAAAATTTAACCAAAGTGTATAAATATCATGAAAAAGAACCCGGTTTTATTGGTTCAATTAAGTCATTAATTAATAGGAAATATGAATATAATAATGCTGTTAATAATATTTCTTTAAAAATTAATAAAGGTGAATTCGTAGGGTTAATTGGTCTCAATGGTGCTGGAAAAACAACAACACTTAAAATGTTGAGTGGATTACTTACACCAACGAGTGGAACGGCTACAGTTTGGAGAGAAATACCTTGGGAGCGTTCTTTGAGATACCGGAACAAAATCTCTATGGTGATGGGAAATAAAACTCAATTGATATGGGATTTGCCACCTATGGACTATTTTGGTTTGATTAAAGATATCTATAATATTTCCACAGATGATTTTCATAATAGAGTAAACAAACTTTCAGAATTATTGGATGTTACAGATTTGTTGAAGGTTCAAACGAGAAAGCTATCGTTAGGAGAAAGAATGAAAATGGAATTAATTGGTGCAACATTGCATAACCCGGAAATTTTGTTTATGGACGAACCAACGATTGGTTTAGATATTTTTGCTCAAAAAAATATTAGAGCTTTTCTGCGGGAGTATAATAAGACCTATCAAGCAACGATCTTGTTAACAAGTCACTATCTTGAAGATATAAAAGAATTGTGTGATCGATTGATCATTCTTCATCAGGGAGTTATTATTTATGATGGAAAAACGATTGATATCATTAATTCATTTAGTCGCTATAAATATATAAAGATGAAATTAAAGAATGCGGTCACTAATGGGGAGCTTGAACTATTCGGTGAAATTACGAATCAAGATGATTTAGAAGTTACACTGAGAATTGACCGTGAAAGAGTACCACAAACAGTAGCAAATATTCTGGAGAAATTCTTAGTCGAAGATCTAAATGTGGAAGAGTTATCAATGGAAGATATCATTTCTAAGGTGTATTCGAAAGACGAATAAAAATAAAAAACCTCAAGAGTTGAGATGGAGGTCTATATGGTTAATAAGTTGTCGATAAGAAAATATCTACATGTTTTTTATATCACTTGGCAAAAGGGCATTGAATATCGTTTTAGTGTATTTTATATGATTATTGAAGCGTTAATTCCAGCGATTGCAATGATTTTCTTGTGGAAGGCCATTTATGCAAATGGTGATACGTTGGAGGGATATACATTTTCTGAGTTGGTTATGTATTTTATCGGTGCCAGGCTTATTAATTATTTTGTATGGTATGCAATTGATTGGAAGTTGCATGAGCAAGTTCATGAAGGAAACCTTAGTACTCTATTACTAAAACCTGTAGATGTGCAAATCTATTATTTTTGGGAAATGATCGGAGATCGATTGGTTAATGTTATCTTAGGCGCTGTTCCACTCGTATTGTTGACGGTTATATTTGGAAGTTATTTTGATTTCCAACTATCTGTTTATAATCTATTTTTGGGTTTCTTGTCTATTATCCTGTCTTGTATCTTGTGGTTTTTAGTATCTTGGACGATTGGTTGCTATGTCTTTTGGACTCAAAAGGCAGATATGATTTTATTTGTGAAGGAAATAGTTATCATGAGCTTGGCTGGAATATTTTTCCCAATAGATATTCTTCCCTCAAATATTGTCGCAGTCATTGATAAAACTCCCTTTCCATATCTTGCATATTTCCCGTTAAGAGTATTACTTACTGATATGGATGAGATCAATGTGATATCTGGATTAATCATACAGGCTATTTGGTGTCTTATATTCTTCTTTTTAGGAAGGATAGTTTGGAAACAAGGATTGAAAAAGTATGTAGAGGTAGGAGGGTAACATGTTTCGGTATCTAAAGCTTATAAAAAAGATTCTTATGTTAAGTTTGCAACAAGATATGGAGTTTCGTCCTAATTTTGTCGCTGCTGTTTTTTCGTCATTATTATGGATTTCGGTTCCTATTGTTCTTTTTAAAGCCATTTATGGACATGTTGATAGTATTGCAGGTTGGGTATGGGAAGATATAATTATATTACTGGGTACCTACGTCATTATTGATTCTGTGATGATGGGATTATTAATAAACAATATGGGAGAGCTTCAGGATGATATTATAGAAGGAAAACTTGATACTTACTTGACCAAACCAATCGATTCCCAATTTTATGCATCTTTTAGAAGAATTGATTTTCCACAATTAACAAACACAATTAGCGGTGTGTTTATTGTCATCTATGGATATTATTCTGCTTCAGTGAATTTTTGTTTTATCGATTTATTTCTGTACATTTTGCTGTTACTGACTGGAATGATAACATATTATAGTATCTGGTTTATTTGGACTGCTACTTCGTTTTGGTGGCCTAGTAACGAACACAGAGATTCCTTGTTCTTAAATAATATTATTATTGCGCGTTTTCCTGTTGATATCTTTAATGGAGGATTCGGTTTTATTTTCAAAATGATAGTTCCTCTCGCATTAATTGCTAACCCTGCTGCTATGGCATTACTTGGAAATATTGGATGGGAATTGGGGATAATGTCAGTTTTTATTTCGATTATTTTCTTAACCCTATCAAGGATAATTTGGCAATTGGGATTAAAATCATATTCTAGCACAGGTAGCTGAGAGAGTTGAGAAAGGAGTGGTGTATAATGTATCAGGTATATGCAAGTGTTCTTATTATTACGAGAAATAAGCCAAAACATCTCGAAATTACGTTACAATCTCTTGTAAATCAAGAGGCAACGGAAGTCCCATTTGAAGTGGTTATTATTGATGATGGCTCTGATGTTGATTTACACGTAATAATAGATAAATTTATAAATCATCTGGCAATTCAATATATAAAAACGGTACATCAAGGAATTGCTGCCGCTAGAAACGTTGGTATTCATGTTGCAAAAGGTGAAGTTATCATTCTTACAGATGATGATGTAATAGTAAATTCTACATTTGTTAGAGCACATATTTCTGAACATCGTAAAGAAGAGAGTTTAGTTGTCGTAGGTGATCGTTATAACGTGTATTGCTCTAATCTTATGAGAAATTCTATGAAGCATTCGCTTGTTAGGGCATTACATGGAGATATGGAAGGATTATTGAAACAGATTCGTAGAGATTTCTATGGAAAGCAAACGTTACGATTGTTTGATGGCAAATATCAAAAAAATGCTCAGGCTAGGTGGATTTGCTTTGTAGCACGTAATGTTTCAGCACGGAAAATTGATCTACTAGAAGTAGGTGGATTTGATGAAGGCTTCATAGGATGGGGGATAGAAGATATTGAGTTAGGATATCGTTTAGTTTTACATGGTAATCGTTACAAATACAGATCTGACGCAATAGTATATCATCTAGAGCATACAGTTGGAAATGATAGAATAAGAGATATTAATAAAAATTTTGAATATTTTATACAAAAGTATCCAACAATTGCTCCTGTCATTTATAAAGAATTTACATTTGGAGAAATTAGTTTGGAAGGATTTTGTTTATCTTTAGAAAATGGTTTTCGAACAGAAGTGGAAGAGTCTAAAAGAACTTATTATAAGATGATTAGATAAAAAGGTGGATTGTGTAATGAAGGAAGGAAAAATTTTTTTACCTAAGAAAGTGAAAATACTACATTTAATACAACATATGAAGGTTGGAGGGTCTCAACGGGCTTTAATTAATATTATAAAATCCACATCGTTATGCTTTGAACATATAGTGGTTAGTACTTTAAATCAATATGAATATGAGCTTGAGGAGTTACAGATTACATTCATAGATTATGCGCAAAGAAATCTTATTAAAATAATCATGAAGGAGGTGCCTGATATTATTCACTACCATTGGTGGCCCGGATTTAAAATGATACCTAAGAACCGAATACCTAATAATTGTAGCGTCATTGTAACAGTACAAGATCCTGCTCCAGTTGAAGATATTCAAGCAGATGTTTATGTTTCAGGAAGCGATTTTATTGACAGATTTCAGTGGCATATAGGAAGCAACAAAAGAATTGTGATTAAAAGCTATATTGATATACAGCAATTTATTTTAAGTAAGAGAAAAACGGAAGGAATTATTATTGGGCGACACAGTACTATTTATGAAAACAAGATACCCAAAAACTATATAGTTAATTTAATCGATTTAAAACTAGATGCAACTTTTATTATAGTTGGTGATGGGGATTCTACTCTTATCGATAGATTGAACGAAGAAATAATGATATATCAAGCGCAAGATATGATTAAAATTTGGCCTGGGAGTAAAATAAGAGAAATGCTTTCTATATGTGATATATTCCTTTATCTTACACCTGATGATAGTTTGGAGGGGTTTGCTAATGTAATTTCCGAAGCGATGGTTGCGGGTATTCCAGTTATTGCAGAAAAAAAAGGGGGAAATCCAGAACAGATTATTCATGGAGAAACAGGATTTTTGTGTACTGGATATCAACAAGCAAGAGATTTTTGTCAACTTCTTATTCAAGATGAGATTCTGCGTATGAAAATGGGAGAAAATGCAAAAAAGCGTGGAGCAACGTTTGATCGTCATATAATGGGGCGATTATACGATCGAGTGTATGTTAATTTAGCAGAATTAAATGAATATTGAAGGTGAATAGATGAGTAAACATGTTGATCTTACAGGTAATTACTTTGAACATTTAGGTCCATATGATTGTTTCTTTAATGCACTCGTTTATTGGATGGAATATCACAATATATGTACTGATGAGCTTTATACTTTTAACTTGGACATTTCTTATCATCCACCAACAGGAATTTTTTCTGGAAGTGTCGAGCCACATATATTTTTCATATTCTTACAAAAGTTTTTTCATATAGAGACAAATGTATATTATCTGCAAGAATTAAATGAAATTCCACTAAATGAACTTTTTATTTTAGAATCTAATTCATATTTCTTTCCAAATGAATTGGACTACTATCAGAAAGTAGATCATACCAAATATGTTATCTCTAAACGAATTGGGTCAAATAAGTTGCTAATGTGGGACCCTTATGATAATGAAACTATTATCTCATTTCTTTCCGATTTGTATAACAGAGATAAATTCAAAATTAACGGTTTTTATCTATCTAGAACGAAATGCGAAAAAAATACTTCAGTAATAATTCCTTATCTGTTGAATAAGGACTATATGAAAGAATATATTACTGTTTTTAATCATGCTAAGAAACAAGTTTTATATATGAAGGAAAATAACTTCAATAAATTACTTTTGAAAAATCATTACATATTTAGAAAATTCTATGGTTGTTTTCGAGGAATTTTCATGGCGAGAGAACGTCATTTTAGGAGCAAAACAACGCCAGAGAATGGAGTCGAAATCTTAACTGGGTGGAATCGAGTACAGAAAGATATGACTAAATTTGGGCTGCAGTTTGAAGGTAGTGATAATGAACTTATGATTTCTTTGGAGTCTGTTTTTGATAAGGAAATAAAATATTTGAATTCCTATGAATAACTGGTTAAAGAAATATAGCCTTTCCCAGGAAAATCTTGTTATTTTTACATCTGTGATCTGAAAAATATACTATTGAGGTATTCTTATCTGTATATTGTTATTCAAACTGACCAAGGAATTTTTTCTGTGAAATTAGTAAATAAAAACGTTAGAGTTCTTGTTATTGCAGCACATCCTGATGATGAGATTCTGGGATGCGGAGGAACAGTTGCTCTATATCGTAAAATGGGTATTTCAGTAACAAGTGTGATTTTTTGTGAAGGAGTATCGTTACGTTACACTAACCAGAATGTTGATATGTATTCTTTTGCACAAAACGCAGCTAATAAATTGGGAGTAACAGATATTCGTTATTTGAATTTTCCCGATCAACGATTAGATCAATTTAACCTTATTGAAATTATCCGGCCATTGGAGGAAATAATCAAAGAGATATGCCCGACAATAATTTATTGTCAATATGGTGGTGATATAAATTATGATCATGAGCTTCTATTTAAAGCCATTTTGGTTGCTGTAAGACCTATTGAGAAGTATATAAAAGCGGTTTTTGCCTTTGATACTGCAAGTAGTACAGAATGGGCCTATCCTCGAACGTTTATTCCCGATACATGGGTAGATATTACATCTACTCTAGAAATGAAACTTCAAGCAATGGCTTGCTATATTACGGAGATTCGTGACTACCCACATCCGAGATCATTGGAAGCGTTACGAAATAGAGCTTATTCTTGGGGAAATCAAGTATGCTCACCTGCTTCAGAGGTTTTTATGACGGTTAGGAGCATTTGTCGTGATGGTACAGTTCCTCTGTAAAGAATACAGTATCGAGGTTCATTACTTTAATATTTTTCCGTCTTGAAGGATGAGGTTCCTTACCGTTGTTCAAGTAATAGTATCCTTCATTCCGCACCTAATTCAGGAATAAACCGCTTTATATTGTGCGCCTAATAAACTCAAAAGCTCATGGTGGTAAGATTGCATTCCTGTCACCATTTTATGTTCTTGAAATTCAAAGGTGCTGATCCCTTCAAAGGCCAGAAACACCCAACGCGCGGTGGGGGATTGTGTCGGTTTGTTCTTCATATCGGGGAAAAACGGCACATTTTGTTTCAATTCATGCCGAATTTTATGCTCCAGCGCCGCATAAACCATGAGACAACATGTCATCACCATTAACAGCGCTTCTGTCCGCTCTGGTTTTTTCAGGAAAATAGCAGACGTCAGGAATTCCGGACTTTTCAGGAAGCGAAAACCCCGTTCCACCTTTTGTTGTGCCTTATAATTAGCCAGTAACGCCGCCATATTAAGCCGTCCTTCATCCCGTTCATTGGTCGCTAAAATAAACCTCCCGACCCGCAATCTGGCCTGCTTCACATTGTCTAACCGGGTATAAGCCTGACCGGCTAATTGATAATGAACCGATTTGGGGGGTTGATGCTTGCCGGGTTTCCCGCGCCCCGCATAGACGGTATGCGATGAATATTTTGGGATAATGGCATCAATCATGCGGGGTAAACCTGCTTCATGACAAAAAGCGGCGATAAGGCCAAGATGATCGAGACGTTTAATGGCAGGTACGGGTGTAGACATATTCGCTATCCGGCAAATAAAAGTAATAGATCAAAATTGGCGATTACCGTCAATCCCACTGATGTCATCAATACAAAAAACCTGTGTAAGATCACATTATTTTTAAATCAGAAATACGGTGCGGAATGACGGCTATAAGCCTGCAAGCAATATTTTTTCTGGGCAGTTTTCTGCATCAGACGCCGTTTATTTCGGGATATCATCGCCATTATATACCCTATGGATTTCAAGATGCATCGCGACGGCAAGGGAACGAATCCCCGGGAGCATAGATAACGATGTAACCGGGGTGAGTGAGTGCAGCCAACAAAGAGGCAACTTGAAAGATGACGGGTATAGACGATTAAGAGAAGGTAAACCTGACCCACGTTACCGCAGGTCAGGCACATCACAGTGATCTTCCTTTTATAGAAAGGAAAACCATCACAACTCACGCTTCGGACAATTAATCACGTCGAAATTTTTGCTGTAACAAACGTAAAATTCATCTCGATTGATCTGAATGGTTTTTCCCTTCAATGATGGATTATTTTTCTGGAGGAATTGAATTAACCGTTCATTAGATGGACGATCACTCGGCAATACCAATCCATCAAACAATTCTTGCTGTTTACTGAAAAATTGATCTGGCGTTGTAAACGCGCAAACACCATGTTTTTCCCACTCACCTTGTAACAAATCTACCCCTGGAGAAGCGCACAAATAAGGTTTAATCACCTGATAATCCAGTGGCGGTAAATCCCCTTTGCAAAGACGTGGATGTTTCCTGACATCAGACCAATCACGACACTGTGCCACTGATTTACTATCACAAGTTTGCGCCCACAAGCCGTGAATTACCCAACTAAATTTGTTTTCGGAGAAACACTGTAATTCAAATTTTTCATATTCACGCTGCGCTTCAGCAAATTTGTTACTCTTTTTCAAGCGCTCAATATTCTTTGCTTTGCTCTTACAAAATGCGGGAGAATAACTAATAGCCAGTTTGAAGTAATCTGTCGATGCGGTTGCGTTCTGACCATAACGGTCACCTTTAGCAACATAGTCATAATCTTTCGGCGGAGTAGCCGGTAAGACACAAGACGCCCCCTCTTCCAATGTTGATAGAGACGCCAACGAGCCCGTCACTTCTGGTTGCTTCACACAACCCACAATCAGTAAAACGAATATTGCTGATAATAAATTAAAAAAACGCATCTTAATTCCTTTATGGGAAATTATTTCCCTGTTGATGGTAAACAAACAAAAACCTGTCCAAATTAGGGCAGGCGACTATTAAAATTATTTTTTTTCAGTCAGATCAATTTGATATACCGCAAAACCGATCTCATCATTTTCCAAATATTTCACTGGATATTGAGAAAATGCGTTGATGAATTTCGCCGCTTTCTCACTTGGAGACGTTTCGAAACGGATATCCAATTTCTTGTCAGTTTTGATTGGCATAATCGACCAGTTATTCTCGGCTTTGGTCGCTACCATCCCTTGCTGTTTAGACATTTTGACAATGTAAGCCGCCAAAATAGCGCGGTTCTCATCCGGTGAAGCGAATGCGATGTGATCTTCGCCGGTGCCAGCAAATTTACCGCCATAAGCGCGGTAATTATTGGTAGCAATGAGAAAGTTAGCGTGAGTATCGATCGGTTTACCTTGGTAAGTCAGCTGTTTGATACGATTCGCCCCCTGATTGATGATCTGGCAATCAACGTCGTATTTAGCGGGCTGAGTCAGATCAATCTTATAATTCACGCCACTTATCATGTCGAAGTTATAAGTACGGAAGCCGCTCCAATTCAACAGATACTGCGGCTGAGTTGAATTTGGATCAATCTGGTTATACATGCCCGCCGAGCACTCCAACCATTCAATCACATCAGCGCCGGTGACCTTCACAACAGCCAGTGTATTGGAATAGAGATACAAGTCTGCTGCATGACGAAAGGTTAAATCACCTTTTTCAACTTCAACAAACTCTGCGGGTGCATTTTTACGCCCGCCAACTTTGAATGGGGCCGCGGCGGCCAGAACCGGAATATCCGCTAAATCAGGATCACCCTGAATGAAATGCCGAGCGTAATCTGCTTGTGCATCATTCACGATTTGCACTGTCGGATCACTTTGAATCAAAGCCAGATAGCTATACATATTGGCGGAAGCTTTACCAATCAATTTACCCACAAAACTCTGTGTTCCCTGATGCGCTTGTCCGATAATTTTTGCCAACTCACTATCACGCTCAACCAGTGCCTTTTTATTTACTTTGTCATAAATCGGGCGCGCTTCCGCTTTTGCTTCCGTCACTTTCCATGCCCCGCCCTCGTTATCGATAACCATATCAACAACACCTAAATGATCACCCCATTGACCGGGCATAACAGCCGGAACACCGTTAACCGTACCTTTGGCAATATCAACGCCTTTAATATCTGCAAATTCTTTGCTTGGAAACACACCGTGTGAGTGACCAAACATAATCGCATCAATGCCTTTAACTTCACTCAAGTAATAAACCGAGTTCTCGGCCATTGCCTTATAAGGCTCCTTGGAAAAGCCGGAGTGAGGAATAGCAATAATCAAATCTGCCCCTGCTTTTTTCATTTGAGGAACAAATTTTTTCGCGGTTTCAGTGATATCGTTAACGACAACTTTCCCATCCAGATTGACCTTATCCCAGATAACAATCTGTGGCGGTACAAAACCGATATAGCCAATCTTGATGGTATGATTTTTACCCTCCCGGTCTTTTACCGGCGTATCAACCATAATATAGGGGGTGAAATAGTTCTTACCGGTTTTCGCATCCATGATGTTGGCATTGATATAGGGGAACGTCGCACCGGCAATGGCTTTTTTCAGATAATCCAAACCAAAGTTAAACTCGTGGTTACCAAAGTTACCCACTGTATAACCCATTGTATTCATTAACTGATGCGCTGGATGAGATTCCCCTTTTTTAAGGCCTTTCGCGGCCACGTAATCAGCCAGTGGGCTACCTTGAATCAAATCACCGTTATCGACCAGAACGGTGTTAGAGGCTTCTGCTTTGGCGGCTTTAACTAAGCTCGCTGTGCGTACCAAACCAAATTGTTCTGTAGGTTTATCCTTAAAGTAATCAAAATCAATCAAGTTACTGTGAACATCAGATGTTTCCATTACCCGCAAATCAACTGTTGCAGCATGGACATTACATGCGACCAATAAGGTTAATGTGGAGACTTTCAACACATTGTTAACCATTTCACACCTCTTTTTTAGGTAGTTTAGGAGGATTCAAAATTAGCTCTCCTACTATCACTGTCAACTTACAAATACAGATGAGCGTCAGTATCTTTTATTTTCATAAGCTGGATTGTCGCTGTACACATCATCATATGCCGTTTCAACGAACAAACGCAGGCTATTGTACTGAGAAACTGCAAAACGTTTATCTCAATCCACAAGATAAATCTGTTTTTTTATAGTTAGGGTCTTTTCATTTCTATCACGCCAAGAGTTGCCCACGGGCATACCACTTTGCCAAGATTTCACGCCTCCTATAACACCAACACGGATTAAGTTAAGTAAGAATAAAATATCTATAATGCTCTGTATTTAATTATTAGTTTTATTTCTGGACAAAAATCTCTCTATTCCATTGAGCCGGTAAAATATTCAGGCTAATAAATACCGTTCATAATATTACCGTATAAAACAAATTTGTTAACAAATTGTAAATACCTTTAAGCAATCAATTATTATCCATATTATGGTTTCCTTGTATAAACTTTTATGGTTTTTAATTATAAAATAATCGTTAATTTAGGTTATAATAATGAACACTTCTAATCAAAAAAGAGTGATTTTATGAAAACTTCAATTTTCCGATATAACTTTCAACTAAACAATCTATTGTAACTATATAATAAATAAAAACAAAAATCATTTTCGTGATAAAATGCACAATTACATCGTTAAGCAAAAAAAATAATTACAATTATTTGTGATAATAATCACATCATCGGGTAACTTTATCTTTTTAATTTTATTAATTACATTATTTATAAAAAAAACAATTTAAATATTAAAACTTTAATAATTAATTCAAATATAAACTTACTTTAACTATAAAAATAAAAAAAACATTAAAAACCATAAAAAAATGTTATTGATTTAACATAAAATCAATCTCGAAAATTAATTAAAGTTATTTCCTATAAAATATACACATATATTTATCATATTATAACAAGTAAAAAAACATTTATTTTTTTAAAATAGAATAAACATAATAAATCAATTTAAAAGAAAAATATAAAAATTAATTATCATACTGATTTAAAAGAAAAAATAATAAATTACTATTTTTAAAATAATAATTTATTAATAACTTCGACACCACTAGAATGACTATAACCGACTTTTCTGATCAGCATGACACATTCACCCATCTCCCCACTATCTCACTCAATTCAGCAATGAAGAAAAAATAAAAAAATTTATGTTCTCCTCTTGACCAGAAACAATAATTACATTAATTTTATTTAATATTAGAAAAAATATCATTGAACTTTATCATTGCAGCACTCTTGTAGAGCCGAAAGAGTTTAAAATAAATAAATCGCAATAATTGATTATATACCCTATGGATTTCAAGATGCATCGCGGCAGCAAGGGAGTGAATCCCCGGGAGCATAGCAAACTATGTGACCGGGGTGAGCGAGTGCAGCCAACAAAGAAGCAACTTGAAAGATAACGGGTATAGTAACGGATATAGTAATAGTTAATTAGCTATAACTCGCGTTAACTATTCATTAATTTTAAAGCGATTTTAAGGTTAATCGCTGACGTCAAAACAAAAAGCATAAAATAATATAACATATTAAAATTAAAGCATTTTTTCTCATCAGGAATACTGAGGATTTCCTGACAAGTTAATAACACCTCTACTGTCTTTACTCATCACCATTAACCCGAAAATAATCAAAACATTATGATTGAGGTAACTACAAATGAAATGGTATGTCAAAGAAGCCTTCGAAATTAATCAGGCTATACCCTACGAGGAATCAATCAATATCGAAGCAGGTTTCGGACCTACAGGGCTTCCACACATAGGAACCCTTTGTGAAATCCTCCGAGCCAATCTCATCAAAACCGAATTGGAGAAAGCAGGCAGAACAGTTAATTTTTATCTCATTTCAGATGATTTGGACCCTTTCAGAAAAGTGCCCTTGAATATTCCAAATGCTGAACAATTAAAGCCTTATCTAGGCCAACCGATAAGCAAGGTGCCGGACCCTTTTGGAAATTTCCCGTCATTCTCTGAAATGGCGGAATATCAACTCATGAAGCTCGCCACAGAATACGAAATAGAGTGTCAGCTAGTCAGAAACTCTTTAGCCTATCAAAATGGCGATTACAATGACGAAATCAAACTATTCCTGCAAAACTTTTGGGTGCTAAACCAAATATGCAAGGAATCCACCGGATCGTTAAGACAAAGAACCTACAGCATGATCATGCCCATTTCAGAAAGAACGGGCGCCGTACTTGAACATATTATCGTTACAAATGTGAACCCTGCATCAGGCGAAATAACCTATTATATACCTGGTGATGAAGTCATTAATAAACCCGGTTATGAATATGGCGTAGAAATTCGGGAATTCTATAAAAATGAAATATTGGACCAAGAGCAAACTATTTCGGTACTAAACGGTAAATCTAAACTTCAGTGGAAAGCCGACTGGGGTATGCGCCTCCTTGCCAGAAACATTCATTTTGAAATGCATGGTGAAGATTTGCTGGCTTCTGCCGATGTTGCTCGCCAGATCGCGGGAGCATTAGACAGGCCTATTCCGCGTTTTTACAAATATGGGCTTTTCCTTGATGATTCAGGTAAAAAAATATCGAAGTCGAAAGGAAATAGTTTTTCTTTGGATGATATTCGCCATCTGCTTACACGAGACGCAATTCGCACTTACCTCTCAAAAGAGCCACAGAGATCGTCTAAATTTTATGTCGCGCTGGCACCGCATCTCAATGATCAAGTTAATATTTCGCAAAAAAATGAGAAAAGACTATCTTTTTCGAAGATAGCAAGAATATTACACGCGTCAAAACCGGCAAGTAAACTCGCGGCTGAAAATTTTCTAAATCGCTATAAAAAACCGGGTGAATCCATTTCAGATCAGGAATTGGAAATCAGTTATAATTATTATATCAGGACAGGTAAAAATGAAAATCAAGGGTTACAAAACATTAAAGAAGAAAAGTATTTCTCAGCCATTGCCAACTCAATAAATTCAGGAGAAATATCCACTAAAGATCAACTTTTTCAACATATAATCACTACATATGAAGACCATTTTTCAGATGATAAATCATCCCAAATATGGCCTCTGCTCTACCGAGGGTTATTTGGTGATACCAAAGGCCCACGAATTAAAACATGGTTAGATTTAAATTGCATGCAGCATATTTTAACCCATTTTAGCCATCCATATAAAAACCCATCCCAAAAAAATGAGGACAATATCGTTAACAACGAAATGAATAAATCTCAAAAAGAGAGATTACTAAACAATAGCATTGAGGAGAACAAAACATATATGACTAAGTTATACAGTAAAATTAATTTCACCGAAATCAGGAAAAAATGTGATGAACTTTGCTCCGCTTTACAGAAGAATAGTAAGGCGTTAGTTGAAGCACTCTCTGGCTATCAATGTAAAAACGTCACCGAAGATGAAATTCTCCGTTCAATAGATGTTTTGAGTAATATTGAGAACAACAGAGAATATTTCAAAAAGAAAATTTATGGCGTCACATCATTTCTCCCGCTTAACCAACCCATTTACGCTTCTGTCTGTTTTGGTTTTATCCCTTCACTGATGGCAGAAAACGTGTGCATACGCCCCCCGACAGCAATGCATACACATTACAAAAAATTTGAGGCGGTGATTAATTTATCCGAATTTTCTCCGACATTATCTATTTCTTATGAAGATAAAGAGTTATTTTTAAGTCAACGAGTAAAAATAACTGATGCAGTCATCTTTACGGGAACGCCAGAGAATGCGCTCAAAGTACGTAAACATTTCAGAAAAAACACCTTATTTATTCTTAATGGCGCCGGTCATAATCCACTTGTTATCTCAAAAGATGCAGATATTAATCTGGCTGTTGAAAGTGCAAAACGCGTTGTTCTTTATAATCAAGGGCAGGATTGTGCTGGTCCAAACGCCATATTAGTACACAATGATATATACGATTTATTCAAGCAACGATTAATCTCTGATTTGCAGAATATCGAAGATAGAGTTGGCCCTTATAGTGACGATAAAAATATTGTCGGTCCCAATAGCGATATTGATCACAGCATAAAAATTGCTTCATTATTTAAAGTCAATAGACCCTATTGCACCTATGGAGGCGAAGTTAATCCCATCAATGGCATGATAAAACCAACGGTTTTCGAGAAAGAATTATCATTAGGTGGCAATTATAAAGAATTTTTTGCCCCTGTGTTCTTCTTACAACGATATTATCAGGATCAAGATTTAATCCATTATTTTTCCGATCCTTTGTATTCTGCTAATGCTATGTATATATCTTTGTTTGGTACCAGTGACTATATCCATCATCAACTCAGCGAACGCCTTCACTTACCCGATAGTATTCTGAGTAATACTGATTTACATCGGGAAGAACACGGTTACCTTCCCTATGGTGGTCAAGGGCCGGCTGCTTCATGCCTTTGGTACGAAGGTAATAGGATTAATGGCAGTACGTTGCCACAGCGTGATATATACCATTATTTAATTGAACCCTTTGATACCCCTCCCACGCCAAAGAGTGAAAAACGCCACTGCATTCAAGCGGGAATTTAAACTACTCCGGTGAATCCTCACTTCAACGGATGACCTGACAGCGCCGTACTTTCCACAAATAAGCACGGCGTGTCTTAGCGCTTAATATAATCACGAAACCGTCAATCAAGATAATTGGCACAAGATACTAGGGCTTATCCCTGTGATTCGCTATCATGCTACCTTATGTTGGTCATGCTCACCGATTCATTGAGCAAAAATATGGGGTAATTTTATGTTGTGGTTCAAAAATTTAATGATTTACCGTTTAAACCGGGAAACTTCACTTTCTGCGGATGAACTGGAAAAACAATTGAGTCCGTTAGCATTCACCCCATGTGGTAGTCAAGATATGGCGAAAACAGGTTGGGTACCACCAATGGGTTCACACAGTGATGCCTTCACCCATGTCGCGAATAACCAAATTCTGATTTGCGCCCGTAAAGAAGAAAAGATGTTACCTTCACCGGTTATCAAACAAGCACTACAAGCAAAAATTGAAAAACTGGAAGGAGAACAGCATCGCAAACTTAAAAAAACAGAGAAAGACTCTCTAAAAGATGAAATATTGCATACCCTGCTACCACGAGCATTTAGCCGATTTAGCCAAACTTATATTTGGATCGATATCGCTAATAATCTGATTGTTGTTGACGCGGCCAGTGCCAAGCGGGCCGAAGATAATTTGGCACTATTGAGAAAAAGCCTCGGTTCTTTGCCTGTTGTTCCCCTGACATTTAAAAACCCAATAGAATTAACCCTGACAGAATGGGTACGTTCCGGTGATTTACCGACCGGTTTTGCTTTAATGGATGAAGCTGAACTAAAAACTATTCTGGAAGAAGGTGGCGTGATCCGTTGTAAAAAACAGGATTTGGTTTCTGATGAAATCGCCACCCATATAGAAGCTGGCAAATATGTCACTAAATTGGCGCTTGATTGGGAAGAGCGTATTCAATTTATGTTGTCCGACGATGGTGCTTTCAAGCGCATAAAATTCAGTGATACTCTGCGTGAACAAAATGATGACATTGATCGGGAAGATTTTGCCCAACGGTTTGATGCTGACTTTATTCTAATGACCGGTGAATTAAGTGCGCTGATTAAAAGCACCATTGAAGCACTAGGCGGCGAAGCAGAAAAATAACCACACAACTCATACAATAATCGCCAGTCTGTTGCTCAATATCACCTTACTGGCGATAATACCAACGCATTCCAAAACCAAATAACAGAATTAAAGCTATTTACCGTAATCCTACAAATCCAATTAGGTATTCAATGAATTCAGCTAAAAAAGGCTATCAGCCGCCTTTCTCGATTACAGCTAAAATGATCCAATTAGTTGCTGAAATCAGTGAGAATATCGGGCGGTTAAGCACAGAACAGGAACAAATAAAAGCTTTGCGGTTGAGACGTATCAATCGGATACGAACGATTCACGGTTCACTGGCAATTGAAGGTAACTCACTTGATGCAAGCCAAATCACAGCCATTATTGAAGGCAAGCGAGTTATTGCACCGATCAGTGAAATACAAGAAGCGCGTAACGCTATCTTGGCTTATGAAAAGCTCAATTATTGGCATTTCACATCAGAGCAAAACTTACTGGAAGCCCATTATGTTCTGATGAAGGGATTGCTAGATAATGCCGGCAGTTATCGACACAGCGGCGTCGGTGTAATGGATGGAGAAAAAATCATTCACATGGCTCCACAGGCAAACCGGATTCCAAAGCTGATGGGTAATCTTTTTCACTGGTTAGGCTCTACTGATATTCACCCACTTATTGCCTGTTGTATTTTCCATTATGAATTTGAATTCATTCATCCATTTGCCGATGGAAACGGCAGAATAGGCCGGTTATGGCAGACATTAATCTTAAACCACTGGAATCCATTATTTGAATTTATTCCCGTTGAAAGTCTGATTTATGAACATCAAGCTCATTACTATCAGGCAATTAATCTCAGTAGCCAACTTGTTGATTGTGCAACGTTTATTGAGTTTATGCTGCACATGATCCGTGATGCAATTCTGATATCTACCCATCAGGCTACCCAACAAGTTAAACAACTCATTATGGTATTGAAAGGGGAAATGAACCGTGGACAACTGCAATCAGCACTTGGATTAAAAGATCGTAATTCATTCCGACAGCGCTATTTGCAACCCGCACTGGCAGCAGAATTAATTGAAATGAGCCATCCAGAAAAACCGAGCAGCCCATTACAACGCTATCGTTTGACAGAAAAAGGGGTAAATTTAAAAAATCACCACAAATAGTGAAAAGTAACCAATTCCTGCCTTATCAGGGGCTTCGATAAGAACCCGCTAAAAAACTGGACTATAATATCTGATTAAATATCAATATATTAACAAAACAATTCAACCACGCCAGCGAAATACTCACTCCTTTCACTATTTTGAAAAACGCATTAAGTGGACATGAACACCATAATTATAGTGCTTTAATGTCCACTTAAAATAACTATAATCAAGTGAACATTAAAACCACAAATATAAACGAAAATATCACTAGGTGTTAGTTACTCGATATCGTAGGAACAGAGCAAATCTATTCATTTTGTACAGATAATCCAAATCGGAGGCTTTCATGGGAACACGTTATGAAACCGACGTGGTAGCTTGGGCTAATGAACAAGCAGCGTTACTACGCAGCGGTAAGCTGAGTCAGATAGATATAGAAAACATTGCCGAGGAGATAGAAGACGTGGGTAAAAGTGAAAAACGCGAGCTAGCAAGTCGGCTGGCCGTTCTACTGGCTCACCTTATGAAATGGCAATTTCAGCCAGGCCGTCGCGACTCCAGTTGGCAAAGAACCATCAAAGAACAACGAAAATCTCTATCGCGACGTATTGATAAGACGCCAAGCCTTAAAGGATGTCTGGCAGATAAAGAGTGGTTAGACGACGCATGGTCTGATGCAGTTGCAATTGCGGCTAATGAAACCGGGCTGGATGTTTTTCCTGAATCCTGTATCTGGGATATAGAGCAGATTTTATCCCAAGGTTTTTATCCAGAATAATCTTACAAATTTATTGAATACACAAATTATTAACGCTGGGTAAAACCAGCGTTAATCATATATCTCACTTTTATCCGCATTTATTATATGGTTTAATTCAATAAAGTCATAATACATAAATTAATGATGAATTAGCTCTAACGAATACAACGTTACCGTTGAAGGTTTAGCGCCTTTATCTACCAACGTTAATTTATTATTAGCTATAGACACATTAATCTGGTTAGTCACCTCTGGCGGTGTCATTTTTTCCAGCGATCCGCCTTGTTGAATACGATACGCTTTAACTTTAAATTTCTTGCAACCTATATGATCAATCACCACAGTAACGCCTTGGTCACTATGAGTATAATCACGAGTTTTAGGTCTTAAAAGAGAATCTAGTGGCAGTTGTTGTACCGGATCTTTTTGCACTACCGCATTATTAGATTGAATGGTTGTCGGATCAACACCACCAAACCATCTATTTTTACTACAACTATCCGTTAATTGATCTAATGTTCGGCTAGTATCCAAATAGTATTGTCGATATAAATCCGCAGGAACGGGAGCTACATTACCATCAGAAAAATTCTTATCCACTTTATAATTTGCTGCAAGAATATTAATTTTATTACCCGATTTATTTTCAGCCGCCAAAACCGTTAAGCCGGTTGAAAAATCTTTTTGACCACTTAATATATAAGGTGTTTTTAATATTTTAGCAAAAAGACCAAAAGATTGAGCTGAATAGGTACAGAAATTTCTAACGCTTGGGTTTTTAGGATTAGGCTGATCATTAAACAAACCAAAAGATAAACCATCACCCCGATAATAATGGGCCAGGTCAACTTTGGTATATTGCATATAAATCAACGAGGAGGCGATATATGCTGCGTTTTTAGGACTCTGCACTTTGGTAAATGTATTTTTCGACCCAAAAGGACTAGAGTTCCACTCAGTGCAAATACTCTCTGTCTTAGTAAAGCCATAAGTATGCAAACTTTTCTGAATCGTATTCCCCATATCAATAATGTTTTGCGGGTCTCCAGTATCAACGTATCCATGCCAGGAAAAGAAATCTAACGGTACATGATTATCCCGACAATATCGGAAAAATCCATCAATATAGTGTCCTCCCGCATGATTACTAAACGAAATACCTGCACCACCGACTTTAGCATTAGGATCAACTACCTTAATTAATTTCACTACTTTTTCATATAATTGATAATACTTTTGTGGATCATCCATATTCCAGAAAAACAGTAAATCAGGCTCGTTCCAAATTTCCCAATAGCTTATTTTTCTCGGCAACCCAATGCTGGCATAGTTTACACCATAACGATTCACCAAGGTTTTAACTAATATTGCATAAATATCAAAATCCTCGGGTATTTCATAACCGCCATCAAGTGAACGCCCAATACGAAACAGAAGTTGTCGCTGGATATTATCTGGGTTCAGATCGGCTTGATTATTCAGAACATCACGCAGATAAGCATCCGTCATTTCATAATTGGCATCTTTTAATGCAAGACTCACATCATGATTTCTCATTCCAATAGCCGCATTGGGAAAAATACTTCTGACATTTGCAATATCAGCAACAAGCTTTTTAGCCGCGAGTTTATTTTCCTCCGGCACATTGACAATCATTTGATTTTGATTGTTTTTCCTATCCACCTGGAAATAATTATCTATATCCCCAATACCAAAGCCGTCATGCAACCGGACATGGGTAATTCCCATCTGATTAAATTCATTATCTAAATCAGGGAAACCTGGTGCTATAGATTTAGGCAAACCATTGACACCATTAACCGCTTTAAGACGTGAGTTATCCCCTGCTGATAAATCTCGATGATTTTTATTAAATGAAAAAACTTTAGTCATAATACCCTCTATATTAATTAAGAAATTGTATTTCTATAAACCAAAAATAATATCAAAGAATAAATAGATTTATCTGACAACTCAATAACAATAAATGAATGGAAGACCTAAATAATAGTTAAATATCACTTTCAATTTTAACTACACCTTAAAATTCCTAGCTATTACTTTGAATTTATTGAATTAAACAAACAATTACATTAACACAATTATTTACGATAATAAAATTGACTCTGTGACTTATTTAACCGCAGAATCATTAAAAGATAAAAAAGAATATATTAATCAACCAAGAGTGATGATAATAACAATGATAAAATAGCACGTAATAAAACCATACAGAGAGTGAATTATATTTAAAAATATCGTACAAAAGATCATTGACACATATTAAAAATATACTCCCAACCTTAACAAGCCACCATAAAACCTAAAAAAATCATATCATTAAATTAATTGTTATCAAAAAGGCTCTTTTCAGAGCCAGTCATATTAAAATAATTTTACTTTCTATTGATTAATTAAGCGGAAAAAATTTATTACAATATTTCCATTGCATATAAAATTAATTATCATCCAGCTCTAATGAATATAATGTTACTGTTGCAGGCTTCGCCCCCTTATCCGCTAGCGTTAACTTATTATTAGCTATAGACACATTAATCTGATTAGTCACTTCCGGTGGTGTCATTTGTGCCAGAGATCCACCTTCTTGAATACGGAATGCTTTGACTTTAAATTTTTTATAACCTATATGATTAATTATCACGGTAACACCTTGGTCGCTATCAGCATAATCACGATTTTTAGCTCTCAACATATTATTATCTGGAAATGGCTTAACAGGTTCATGTTGTACTACCGCGTTATTAACGTGAATGGTTGTCGGATCAACGCCACCAAACCATTTATTTTTACTCCCAGTATCCGTTAATTGATTCAGTGTTCGGCTAGTATCCAAATAGTATTGTTGATATAAATAATCAGGAGCTGCATTACCATCGGCAAGACTCTTATCAACTTTATAATTTGCGGCAAGGATATTTATTTTATTTCCTTCGGTATTCTCGGCTGCCAACACAGTTAAACCTGTGGAAAAATCCTTACTACCACTTAAAATACAAGGTGTTTCGGACATTTTGGCAAACAGGTAAAAGGATTGAGCGGAATAGGTACAGAAGTTTTTAACATTTGGATTTTTAGGATTGGGCTGGTTGTTAAACAAACCAAAAGATGAACCATCCCCTCGATAATAATAAGCTCTATCGACTTTTATATATTGCATATAAATAAATGTGGAAGCGATATATGCCGCATTTTTAATACCCTGCACTTTTGTATATGTATTTTTTGTCCCAATAGGACAAGAATTCCATTCAGTACAAAAACTTTCTGTACCGGTAAAACCATAAGTATGCAAACCTTTTTGCACCTTATTCCCCACATCAATAATGTTTTGCGGGTCTCCCGTTTCAACGTACCCATGCCAGGAAAAGAAATCTAATGGTACGTTATTATCTCTACAATACCGTAAAAACCCATCAAGATAATCTTCTTGTGCTCTATCAACAAACCCAATACCCGCGCCACCAACTTTAACCGAAGGATCAACGGCTTTAATTATTCTTGCAATTTTGGCATATAATTCATAATATTTTTTAGGATCATTACTATTCCAGAAAAAAATTAAATCAGGTTCATTCCAAACCTGCCAATAGGTTATTTTTCTTGGTAAACCAATCCGGGCATAGTTTAAAGCGTAGCGATTCACCAACGTACTGACTAATATTGCATAAATATCAAAATCTTCTGGTATTTCATAACCACCGTCACCAGTACGTCCAATACGAAACATGATTTTTCGCTGAATATTATCTGGATTTAGCTCAGCTTGATTATTCATAATATCGCGCAGATAAGCATCCGTCATTTTATAATTAGCCTCTTTTAATGCAAGACTAATATCATTATTTCTCATGCCGGTAGCCGCATTGGGAAAAATGCTTCTGATATTGGAAATATCAGTAAGCAGTTTTTTAGCCGCAGGTTTATTTTCTTCTGGGACATTAACAATAATTTGATTTCGATCATTAACTCTATCCACTTGGAAATAATTATCCATATCCCCAATACCAAAACCATCATGCAGCCGGATATGGGTAATTTCCATCTGATTAAATTGATCATCTAAATCAGGGAAACCCGGCATCAAAGATTTAGGAGCACCATTCAAGCCATTAACCTCTTTAAGCAATGAGTGATGTCCTGCCGATAAATCTCGATGATTTTTATTGAATGAAAAAATTTTAGTCATAATAAACCTCTATATTCATTAAGAAATAATATTTTTATAATTAAAAAATAATATAGAAGAATAAATATATTTCTCTGACAATTCAACAACAATAAATGAACCGAATACTTAGAGAATAGTTAAATATTACTTTTAACTATATCTTAAAATTACCCTATATTAATTTTAATTTATTATATCAATCAATAATCACATAGATATAATTATTTACGCCAATAATCCACTCTGTGCTTTATTTAACAAAATCAGTACTAAATAACATATACTTCAATAATAAATTGATATTAATAACCACAGTAAAAAATACCTAATAAAATTATATAGTGAGTGAATTATATTAAATAATATCGCATAAAATCTTTAATATATATCAGACGGATTCGACTAAATAATCTTGGCAAGCCTTTTTTGCAATAACGACATAAATACGGTTAATTTTTCTGGCGGGTGAGCAAGTGCCCGCAGTAAATAAATACCTTCTTTACGTCCATCTGGATCATCAAATAGAGGAATAAGTTTTTCAGAACGAATATCTGTGGATACCACCCAATTAGGCAGAAGCGCTATTCCAAATCCACTCACTGTGGCCATTCTCAATGTTTCAAAGTCATCACTACGAAAGATCCTATTATTATCGCTGAAATTAATAACACTACGATAGCGTGACCAGCAAATGCCCGCGGGATCATGATGTTTATCAAGCAAATGGTGCTCACCCAGTTCAGTAAGTGTTGTCGGTGTTCCATGCCTTTGAATATAGCCTGGGCTGGCACAAATAATCCAAGTTTGTGTGGCGACACGTTTGGAATAAAGTGTGCTGTCCTTTAATTCACCAATACGAATAACTACATCAAGACGATCCCTAACCGGATCAGTCAACCGCTCGGTTTGATCAAGTTCAACCCGAATTTTAGGATACCGCGTGAATAGCTCAGATAGCATCGGAATAATATGTTGACGTCCAAACGTTGGCAAGCAAGCTACACGTAATACCCCTTGCGGCTCGCCATTCAACGCCGCTAATTCAGCCTGAACATCGACAAGATCATTGATAATACCTTGCGCCCTTGCAAACAAAATCTCCCCTGCATCAGTCAGCGATAAACCACGGGTAGAGCGAAAGAATAGTTTTGTCTCTAGCACCTGTTCAAGGTTGTCTATCTGACGTGTGATAGAAGATGCAGCCATACCTTGCAAACGAGCAACGGCAGAAAAACTCTGTGAGCGGGCAACATGAATGAATGTTGTTAGCATATCGGTACGTAATAAATCTTTCATCGCAATTTTTACCTATACATTTCATATATTACAAATAATACACAACATCTAGTAGCCCTATCATTTTTGCATTCTATGCAAAACAATTTCGTTCGCTCTCTTTATTCTCACGCTCTCAAGATAATGCCAGAATTATTTCATCATAATTCCGGCCAAATGCTGAGCGTTCCCGTGTCAAATACAGCAATAAAACCAAATCCTATTTCTTCCGTTTCTCTTATCTTATTATCCGCTGCTTGTGGTTTTGCTGTAGCGAATATTTATTATAATCAACCATTATTGCCAATAATTGGGACAAGTTTTAACGTTAATGGTTCAATATCCGGCTGGATCGCGACACTAACGCAGATTGGCTATGCGGCGGGGCTTCTCTTTTTTGGGCCGCTTGGAGATACGATAAGCCGTCGCAAACTGATTTTCTGCCTGTTAATCGGCAATATAATCAGCCTTATTTTATGTGCCACAGCACCAAATTTTACATGTCTTCTGGCAAGTAGCCTGATTGTGGGGCTAACTTCTATTTCAGCACAGATCATTATTCTTGCCGTATCTGGTTGGGTAATACCAGAAAAGCGTGGCCGAGCGGTAGGAAGTTTGATGAGTGGCCTTTTCGCCGGAGCACTACTTGCCAGGGCATTGAGTGGTGCGGTCGGAGAGTATTTCGGTTGGCGTGAAATGTTTATATTGGCCGCTTTAATCGATATATGCCTATTTTTTTTGATCTGGTTTGTGTTACCAGAAATAGAAACACCACACACGATGACTTACGGCCAACTTCTTATTTCACTCGGTAAATTAGTAAAGCAACAACGCCTTTTGCGTGAGGCCGCATTATCCGGTTTTTTACTGTTCGCCGCTTTTAATACGCTGTGGGGATCGCTGGCCTTATTACTTTCCCAACCACCTTACGGATGGGGGAGTGATATCGCAGGTCTTTTTGGTTTGACGGGCATTGTGGGAATGCTAGCTTCACCCATAATAGGTTCGTTGACAGATCGCTTCGGTGGGAGAACGATTGTTGCCACAGGCGCTTTATTAGTGACACTGGCCTTGTGCCTAATTAGCGGCACGAGCCACAATATTCTATTTTTATTCGCGGGTATTATTCTGTTAGATCTTGGCAGCAGAGCGGGTTTAGTGGCAAATCAAACACGGTTATATACATTATTACCTGAGGCTCGCAGCCGACTAAATACCGTATTTATGACCTGCTATTTCACCGGTGGCGCAATAGGTTCCTCTTTAGGAGCTGTCGCCGCCTGGTATTTTTCTTGGTATGGCGTCGCTTTCAGCGGAGGAGGATGCGCATTATTAGCCGCGCTGTGGGTTCTATTTAATCCAAAGAGTCGCAAGCAAATATGATTTTTACACACCGCGCCCCAAGCTATCTTTTACAATAGATTGCCGCCAGCCAGAAGATAACTGGTATCACGGTATTAACTAGCAGATTAGCCGCCAGTACCATTCACTCTTTGGGGGCCAAATTTTTTCCTGATTATCACTTAAATTCAGCTCCCATAGGCGTATACTTAAAATAAGTCTGTGTGGAGGTAAATGAAAATGGCTAAAAATCAGATTCAATTCCAAAAAGGCATTTCTAT
>NZ_JAXBVE010000049.1:0-34065 GCF_035181445.1 Photorhabdus africana | reverse complement strand
TCAGCAAATAGACAACAGTTTTGGTTTGGGAACTCGGCATGAGATAGGCTTAGAGGTGGCTGAACTTATCAAAGAGATGACTGGCATGGATCGCGTAGCTTTCGTCAATAGCTATTGAGCGCCTTTTGAGGATGTACCGCCTTTCTATTGAATGGAAAGGCGGGTTAATAGTAAATTTGTTTGAATGGGTAATTTGTGGAGCTGCGATGGAAAATCAAGTTATTGAACCAACCTATGGTGTTTTAGGCATGGAGATAAAAAATCCAATTATCGTTGGATCGGGCCTGCCTTTCTGATCAAGCTAAAAATATTCGTCAGTTTATCGTTCATAGTGCTGGAGCGGTCGTGACAGAAACGCCTTCCCAATTGAAATATTCAAACTTAACCTTTATACCCGTTATCTTTCAAGTTGCCTCTTTGTTGGCTGCGCTCGCTCACCCCGGTCACATAGTTATCTATGCTCCCGGGGATTCACTCCCTTGCCGTCGCGATGCATCTTGAAATCCATAGTGTATATACCGATATAACTCCCCCCACATTATATTAGTTATTTTCTCAATATGATCAAAACGCCCTGCTATTTTCTCCAATATTTTCGGTGATAATGTGGCCTCAAATTTCAACGCTAGAATAGATAAAACTTTCCAGTTTTCAATCAATTCCGTGCAACGTTCAATCAGAGAAGGTGCAATATCAGCTCTAATTAAAGAATGTTTTAACAAATTCAAATTGGGTATCACATACAATACACTAATATGATCAAACAATCTTTTAGCCGCCCGGCAAGCTTCTTCCTCTGCCTGCTGAAACGCGTTCAGACATAATTTGCCATAATTTTTCAACGCATCATAATATTCAGGCAAAGTATTAAATAATTCGGCCTGATGCGTCAGTAATTCCCTTACCGGCATAGCTTCCTGATCTTTCAGTGAGTCAATAATATAAAAATTACCCATATGATCATAAGTTTCATTGGACACTTTATCAGAAAGCGCTAAATAAAATTGCTCAGATGGCATCCATGCCTCACAAGCATAGGATTCCCGATCAACCACCAAAGAATCAAAGATACACGCTTGTGAATAATCATCCGTAATAGCGGAGATCAACACAGCATGCAGGTATTCTGGTTTATTAGCATAAACCTCAGAATAAGATAAATGTATCGAATTAACCCAAGCAACGACGCCCTTCCTCTGACATAATAATTCATATAATTGAAGACGCCAATGAGCGTAATCTATCGGTAATGAAATTATATTTGCACCCAAAGTCGCGGCACCAGTTAGCCCAACGGTTTCAACTGAAAAAGTATATTCAGGCATATTCAGTGCATCATACCCACTACGAAACAGATAACCATTGCCGGCTTCAAAGATCTCTGCCTCAAAAATCTCTTTACCTTGTAGATGAAGTAATTTTGTCAAGCTACCGGTAAAACAATTTATCGCAACATTTGCATATGATTTATCCGTCACATTTTCCATGAATATTTTATCACCTCGATACAATAGGCTAATTTATGAATAACTGACCAGATATATTACACCCTGTAATCACTGTTATTTTTCCTCCAATATTATTGCGGCTGCTTGTGCTATATTTTCGATAAGTAAATCAGGTTCATAATTCAAAGTATGTGCTAACAGCGCCAAAAGTAATCTCTCCATTCCTAAAGCAATACAAGCGGAATGCATAGTACGATCGCTAGCACGACTGATAATATTGAAGTTGGTGGTAAATAAATCTCGGTGTAAATTTCGGGAACCAACGCTAACGTTATATTTATCAAACCAAGGAATAAGTATTTCGCACTTGACTCCCATTGATAATTGTACTTTACGAGTCACTTTAGAATGCTCTCCATAAAATACATCACTGGCTTTTTCTACCGAAAGAGAAGGAAACAGTAAGCGTAAGAATTTAACAGCTTGCCCAAATATCATTTCACAATGTGTTTCTACTTTTTCCTGTAGCCCCACCAATATTAATTCACGCATGGTAAAATTCCCCATGCGGGTAGGCTCATCTTTAGCCGGTTCATATCGATGACACTGTCCTTTAGCCGTAAAATATTTCAGCTCCCAATCATGGGTACTCTCTGCTAAATGAGCAAAGGTATGATAGCAAGTCGATGGGCTTAATACCCATGCATCCCCGCTATTTTCACTCATGACCTCGTGAGTTAAATGGGGATAAACATGCAATGGATTACTAGGCAATTTGTCAAAGAAACTGATACGCTCTAATATGGATCGAGGTAATAATGTGGTACATGAGTGTGAAGTAACAGATATTCCCTTACTTAAAACCTGCAAAAGTGTCTCATCAAGGAACTCAGCAGCAGCATATAAACTGTCAGAGAACCGGTACCCGACAAGGCCATTCTGCGATTGCACAATTGATAGCAGCTTACGCTGTTGAAGTTCTTTTATCATATTTTTATATTACCTTTGCTGATCGATGGTTACATTATGCTGCCCAGTAAACAATCTCTGTTTTGCCAATAGAAAGGATGTGTCTCCATATCATCAAATATCATCAAATATCATCAAATATCATCAAATATCATCAAATATCATCTCCAGATATTTTTCTAAGATGATAAAGAAACACATTTGATCCCAAAATCAATTAACTGACATTTTAATCAGGATACTATCAGGGTTATTCTTTCCATACGACAAACCCCTCAATATAAAGCTTGTCCAGTGAGGTTTTCAAAAATGTCTCTACTGCAACCTCTGGTGACATAATAAGCGGCTGTCCCCTAACGTTAAATGAAGTATTCACCAGGCAGCCATAACCCGTTATCTTCTGTACCTCTTTCAATAATCGCCAAAAAGTTGCATTAAAAGTACGCTCAACAAGCTGAATACGCGCCGTTCCATCAGCATGAACAATACCTGACACCGGCTCCATCAACTCTGGTTTTACTTTGGCGGTGCAAAGCATATATCGAGTCGGCATTAAATTACGTGTCTCAAAAATAGTGTCGCAATCTTCATCCAATATTGCCGGGGCAAATGGCCGGAAAGCCTCACGGAATTTTACTGTGCTATTAATTCTATCCTTTATTTTTTCACCTGCTGGCAGAGCTAAAATCGAACGGTTGCCAAGTGCCCTTGGGCCAAATTCCATTCGATCATGGAACCAGGCAATGATTTTATCTTCTGCGATATCTTTAGCCGCAGACGCAAAATAATCATCATTCATCCCCAAATAACGCCATTTCATGCCCGCATTGCCACCATGTCGGAATAATACATTACGGACTTCATCGGTGGAGAAACGAGGACCGAGATAAGGATTAAAGCAAGGATCTGCGCCATTGTTATATCCGCCAGCCACAAAAAGCGCAGCGCCCAAGGCCGAACCATCATCACCCGATGCCGGTTGAACAAAGACGTTTTCAGCACCATCAAGCTGACAAAGGGCTTGGTTTGCTTTGCAGTTTAAGAACGATCCTCCAGCAAGGCAGAGTGATGTTTCACCGGTTTTTTGCAGCCAATAGGTCACTAACTGTTTCAGCAACAGTGTAAATTTCTCCTGTAATCCGGCAGCAAAATCCTGATGAACATCCAGCAAAGGATCATCTTCATTTCTCGGTGTCAAACCAAACAGATCGCTCAGTTGTGCCATTACACCGGGAAAACCATATTCCGAATTGTCAAATGCTTGCGGTAACCAGTTTATCTGTATCGTTCCACTCTCTGCATCGAATTGAGTCAATTTATTGAAAATATCGCGATATCGCTCAGGATTACCATACGCGGCAAGTCCCATGACTTTATATTCATCACTATTAAATACAAAGCCAAGGAACCGGGTACAGATAGAATAAAATATTCCTAATGAAGAACTAATTGGCTGACTGTACAATTTCTGGAATTGCTGGTCTTTAGCAAGATAAACACTTAAAGATTCTATTTCACCCATACCGTCTGAAATGATACATAGTGCAGACGGGAAGCCACTGGGATAAAAGGTTGATGCGGCGTGAGCCAGATGATGATCTACCCCTTGAAAACGTGATTCAATATTCTGCCACCCTTCTGAAGCCAATGCATTAATCACGGTTTTTCCGCTAAAAGCCTCTTCAAACATTTTTTCATTCGACATGAAAAAACGGCGATATTTATCATAATTAAAACCGTGGGCAATAACCTGTATATCATCTTGCGTAAGACCCGCTTCCGCCAAACAGTAGTTAATAGCATTAGCAGGAAACCGGCCGGTTCCTTTTTCTCCGGTAAAACGCTCTTCCGCAGCCGCTGCAATAATTTTTCCATTAACAATCAAACAGGCCGCACTATCGACTCCCTGACAAATACGCTCGTCTAATTTACCTACACCTGGGTAATTCTCTCGCATAAAATGTTGAGAATTGGGAAGGCCACTGATACCTAATATAACCATTTCTTCACCTCCAAATTGTTATTTTTCTTTCATAAGAATTAGACTATGCACTTTATACTAATAGCCCATTTTGCATTACCAGGAATCAAGTCACCTTGCCAAATAAAGTAATGGCATTATTACCACCAAAACCAAATGCATTATTTTGTATATATTTTAAATTATTCTTCATTTCCATTTGACGAGTAATTAAATTAAATTGATATTCAAAATCCTCCTGCAAGATATTTGTTGGCGGCATAATTTGATCTCTCAAAGATAAGCAAGCACTGACTGCACCAATTGCTCCCGCTGTCGCCATCATATGTCCGATAGTCCCTTTAATTGCTGAAACCGCCGAATGCGGGAAATATTCAGAGAATATCGATGCTTCTACTGCATCATTGGCCTTAGTCCCAGTACCGTGTGCATATATGCCACCTATATCTCCGGCTTCCACTCCTGCCAAATCTAATAATTTTTTATGGCACTGGGTGACACTGTTAATATCAGGATTGGTCGGATGTAATGCGTCATTATTACTAGCAGTAGCGATCAATTCAGCATAAGGCGATTGATATTCACCAACGTGTTTTCTATTCTGCAACACCAAAAAAGCGGCACCCTCAGATATCGTAATAAAGCGCCTTAATTTCGAAAATGGACGGCATTGTTCCGCACCTAATGCATTAAGCATGTAGAAACCTGACCACACCTTTTTTGAAAAGGCGTCTCCACCGCCAATGATGGATGTCGAGACAATTCCAGCATTTATCATGCGTAGTGCTGTTTCAAGCGCAATATTTGCTGACGCACAAGTATTATGTATCGTCATGGAAGGCCCGAATGAACCAATTGCACGAGCAACATTATCAGAAACCGCATGACTCGAATAGATATTCGAATGCCAATTTACCGGCATACCTTCAACTAATTGATCAAGAATATCCGCCTCAGCCTCATTATTACCCACACACACCAAGGCATTACGCAATTCAGCACACCCTGGTTGTAATCCTGCATCCGCTATCGCTTGAAGTGCAGCATCGACAGCATACAAAGAAGAATCAGGGAGCTGTGTACCGGTACATTTCGGTGCTCTGGCTTTTATCTCCAGACGCCGCTCAGCGGAAATTCTTCCCGCGACAAAATTTGGCTTCAAAGAAGGATAGATCGGTTCCAGTCGAGTAAAATTTGACTCGCCAGCACATAAATTTTTCCAGTAACTTCCGACGTCTATACCAATTGGAGTAACGACGCCAAGACCTGTAACATATATTTTATCTAACATCGTTCTCCTTCCTCTTAATTGATACTGCGTCAGTTATCCAAAGTAATTTTTCCCCTTCACGATATGCCCTGGCATCCCAACACATTATTGAGCCAAATCGGGTTACTTTAGTTTCAATAAACACAGGAGAATTAATATGTTCGATATCAGGATTGAAGGCCAATTCGCCAAATTTGGCAAAAACATAATCGCCTGCTGTTGAAATACTCTGTTGCTGATGCTGCAAAATTAATGCTAAATTCCCCATTGCCTCGACAAGAATAATCAAAGGGAAATAATGATATTTTTGCAAATAAGCCGCTTCACCGCGCAATGATTTCATATCCAGGCTGCAATTCGCTCTGTTTAATCCATCATTAACATAGACTATTTTCGGCAAAAACCAAAATTCGGGTTCACGCAATGATGGTGATAATAGAGAAGATGCGTAAAAATTTTTTTTACTTTCACCTTTTGTATCTTTGCCAGAATAATTCAGAAGAAAAGAAAAACAGCGTTGTTCCGATACCATTGCAGAAATTTTATTTTCCTCTTGGCGATATTGGATATTTTCATCAGGACGTATAAATTGATGAAAAAATAGATTTCTTAAACTGATAAAATCGGCAGATGCATCAGCTATCTCTTTACAAAAAGCGGCGACTGGCAAGATCCCTGGAACAACAGGATTACCGGGAAAATGATATTTGAATATTTCATCTTGAGGTGAAAAAACATGGTTAATACGATTAATCATCATTGTGTATAACCCTTACGCCTGAAGCATTCATGTTATCGATTACAATAAATACAACAGCATCTCCTTTTTTACTGTGCTTAATCGCCCCCATAAACTCATGAAACAGAAAAGCGCTGTTATATTCTTGATATTCAATTGCATTATTATCTTTAACAACATGAATTAATGCGTCATTCTGATCCAACGTATTATATATAAATATTTTCGTATCCGTCTTCGTATCCGGTGACAAAGCATCACACCGTTTTTTTATCTCTCCCGCTGTTAACCCGAAGAAAAAATCTGCCGTAAATTGTTCTCCACTCAATAGTGTTGCACACATCACACCAGAAGATATTGACTTCTGATTGCTGACTTTCTTTCGTATATCATCAAGTGCTTCTGTGCAATAAACATCACCGAAAAAGAGGTAACTGGCACCTACTGATCTATTATGCAGATTAAGCAACGCCTGCATGAATACCATTACAGGCGTTTTACTGCCTGCATTTAATGTACAGTTTCCTCCCGTTACTTTTTTGTCAATGTTAATAAAGGTTGAAGCTGAACTGGTGGTAGCATAAGGGAATTGTTGAGCAGATATCGTTTTATCACTGTTCATGACCTGCCGCTGAAAACGAAGCATCGCTTCAAGGTTGCCATATTCTGTACCCACAATCACAGATTCATTTTTTCCATTTCTATCTTCTGCAATAAACTGATTCGCCAGATAGGTACAAACGCGGCTAAAGTCATCACGAAAACGATCACCTTTATTGCTTACAAATTCAGAAATATCAGCAGGAAGAGAAAATTCCCCCTCTCTCTCATTCCGAAATATATTCGGGTAAATAGCTAAATTTTCCACGTTAAAAGTCAACATTTTCCCTCAACTTATTATTTGAAAAATAGAGAGTTTTTAATTATTGATTAAGTCAACCCGATCATTGCAGGTTATTTTTTATTTCCTCCCATAACTCACCTACAGTTTGAATACGGGCAAGCGCATCTTCAGAAACTTCTTTGCCAAAAGTTCGCTCAACTGACAAAATGACATCAATTAACTTTAATGAGTCAATGCCAAGATCACTCTTCAACAATTTATTCGAAGTTATTTTAAAATCCGAGTCTAACTCAGCAACATTCACCAAAATACTTGCTAATTCTTCATTAACCATATCAATATTATCCATATCACATCCCCAATGATGTCTATTCAAATCTAATGGTTTTTATACCCGTTATCTTTCAAGTTGCCTCTTTGTTAGCTGCACTCGCTCACCCCAGTCACATCGTTATCTATGCTCCCGGGGATTCACTCCCTTGCCGTCGCGATACATCTTGAAATCCATAGGGTATATTCCAAATAGCGTAACCAAAATTGGAATAATAACCAATAACCTTTTCTCATTACAGCGATTGGCAACATTAAGCCAGGTGAAGAAATACATTTATCATAAATCCAACCCGATATTCCAGCTAATTGATGAAAACATGATTGTAGATCACGATTTATGATATTGTTATTAACCAATTAATCCCCCATCAATGCAAAGAGATGTCCCTGTGATATAGGTTGATGTACTCAATGTCCCCACACAAAAACTGGCAATTTCATTAACATCCGCCATTCGTTTTAATGCGGTGCTTCTAGCGAATTCCATCTTCTTTTCTGGAGAAATATGACGCAACATACCACCATCAACATATCCCGGCATGACAGTGTAGGCCCTAACATTAAAACGGCCGTAGTCATTAGAGATGTTTTTTACCAATGCATTCATGGCGGCTTTCGAACAAGAATAAGCGGTGGCACCGGTCTCTCCACGTAAACTTGCTGTAGAAGAGATAAATTGCATCACGCCATTACGATTCTTCATAAAATGCGGTAACAAATATTTTGCTACTCTTGCTGCACCAAATAAGTTGACATTAAAAACATCATGCCAACCCTCAATATCCTGAGCATGCAATAAACCATCCAATGACATTGCCGGGGTATAGATAACCGCATCAATACATTTCATCTTTTCAATGGCAATGCTAATGGCTTCTCCAACACTGTTATCCGACATAACATCTAAATAAATTTCTTCATCACGCGGTTTACGTGAAGTGCCTAATACTTCATAACCACTTGCAACCGCATGCCGACAAATTGCATTCCCAATTTCACTTGATGAACCAATAATAAGTATTTTGCTGTTATATTTATGCATTTAAATATTCCTACCTTATCTAAAAGTTATTTTCCAACAGTAAACCCTACTTTAAATAAAGCATTCAGAATAAATATTATCTAAACAAGAAAACATTTTTAACTTATATATTTCTAAATACACATACTTTTAAACACATGTACTTTTAACACATATATTTTTAGCTTACCTATTTTCAACTCATTTAATCCATCTAATTCTATGAGTCACTCTAAATAATAGAGTGAGTTCTTATATCTGTCAAATTATTAATCTAATATTTAAGAAATATCAAAGCATTGGTTAAATTACATCCAAAAATTAAACAAAAACCATCATGCGTAAAAATATCCAATACAGCTAATTTAATCTAGTCATAATCAATATATGTGGTGAATGCATAATTAATTATTTAACTTCCCAACAATAACAATTAAAAATTGTAATCGATTATGTTAATTCATTATAAAATTAAATATTATAATGCTATAATGAATAGAATAAATATATGACTTCAACTTTAAAAATATTCATCAGATTCTTTATGGAGTTAATTCAATAATATTAACCAATAAGAATAGATACTTAATAGAATCGATTTCAGCCTATTTTCCAATGATAAAAATGCTATTCTCCCTTTTACTTTTCACTTTCCTGCCGTTAAGCTATTAACATTAAGTTTGCTCTATGGCGCTAGCGTTTTGAACTAAAAGCACTATTTTTATAATTTGGCTTTGTAATTTGGCCTTGCAATTTGTCTGTAACGACCTTATTACTTTTTTCCCTCTATATTTTTGGTTTATGCACAGATGAAAACTCGTAGAATGAACGGCATACGGCCGTTTAGTGCTGTAATTGATGCTTGTTGGAAGGAATCTTACTCTTTTGCTCGTTTAACTAAAGATATTATTGCCGGTATTACTGTCGGTATTATCGCCATCCCGCTCGCTATGGCGCTAGCCATCGGCAGTGGTGTCGCGCCACAATATGGGCTTTATACCGCCGCTATCGCCGGGATGGTTATCGCGATAACCGGCGGCTCACGCTATAGTGTTTCCGGCCCTACCGCCGCTTTCGTTGTCATTCTCTATCCGGTCTCTCAACAATTTGGTCTGAGTGGTTTGCTCATTGCAACATTAATGTCAGGCATTATTTTGCTGGTGATGGGATTAGCCCGCTTTGGTAAATTGATCGAATATATTCCGCTACCCGTCACACTCGGTTTTACTTCTGGGATCGCGATAACTATCGCAACCATGCAAGTAAAAGATTTTTTTGGTCTGCAATTGGAACATATGCCAGAGAATTATATCAATAAGGTGGCGGCTCTGTTTCAAGCACTGCCAACACTGTATTTGAGTGATACGCTGATTGGCCTGACGACACTTGCCGTTCTGATTTATTGGCCTAAGCTTGGGCTGAAATTACCCGGGCATCTTCCTGCTCTCATTGCAGGAACTGCTGTGATGGGGATCATGAACTTATTCGATCAACATGTTGCTACTATTGGTTCTGAATTTAGTTATATATTGAATGACGGCACACAAGGGCAAGGTATTCCCCCCATCCTACCGCAATTTGTTTTACCGTGGCATTTACCTGATATGGGTTTTCATCAGGTTGATATAAGTTGGTCAACGGTTTCAGCCCTATTACCCGCCGCCTTTTCAATGGCAATGTTAGGCGCCATTGAGTCACTGCTTTGTGCCGTGGTTTTGGATGGTATGACCGGTAAGAAGCATCACTCAAACAGTGAATTGATTGGTCAAGGCTTGGGAAATATTGTCGTGCCATTCTTTGGTGGTATTACGGCTACCGCCGCAATCGCCCGTTCAGCCGCCAATATCAGAGCCGGCGCAACATCACCGGTTTCAGCCATTGTTCACTCTCTGCTCGTGTTACTGACTTTACTGGCATTGGCTCCCATGCTCTCCTATCTTCCTCTGGCCGCTATGTCTGCCTTGTTGCTTATGGTCGCCTGGAATATGAGTGAAATACATAAAGTTATCGATCTGATCCGCCGCGCACCAAGGGATGACATTATTGTGCTGGTACTTTGTATGTCGCTCACAGTACTGTTTGATATGATCATTGCCATTACGATCGGTATCGTATTAGCTTCACTGCTGTTTATGCGTCGAATAGCTAATATGACTCGCATCAGTCAATTGCCACAAACAAATGTCGATAAAGCACTGCTGGTTGTTCGTATCAATGGCCCGCTATTCTTTGCCGCCGCTGAACGTATCTTTACAGAATTAAAGGAAGAAAGCGCCAGCTATCAGACAATTCTCATGCAATGGGATGCCGTTCCTGTGCTAGATGCCGGTGGGCTACACGCTTTCCAACGTTTTATTGATGAAGTGGGTAAGGATAAATATATTGCTGTTTGTGATATTCCGTTTCAGCCGTTAAAAACACTGGCCAGAGCCAGAATACAATTGATTGAAAATCACCTTAGCTTTCATGCAACATTGCCACGAGCAATGGAAGAGTTGAATTTCAATAGCAAAACAGTTAACTAAAACCCGATAAAGAGTCGTTTAACTTTTTTCAAAATAATGGCGCTGTAAACCAGCGCCAAATCTATTCATCACCAAATCTCGCCATCATTTGATGTCATAACATCAGAAAGCGTCTTTATTTACTGGTATCCAGTTGAGGGAAGCTTTTCACCACATCATCAATTGCTTTCATCTGGCTCAAGAATGGCTCAAGTTTTGCCAACGGCAATGCTGATGGGCCGTCACACCTCGCATTCGCCGGATCAGGATGCGCTTCAAGGAACAAGCCAGCAATACCGACTGCCATTCCCGCACGCGCCAGTTCAGCAACCTGAGCACGACGACCACCAGACGCAGCACCAAATGGATCGCGGCATTGGAGTGAATGGGTGACATCAAAAATGACCGGATGCCCCCCCGTTGCCTGAGCCATAACATTGAAGCCCAACATATCCACCACCAAATTGTCATAACCAAAGTTGCTGCCACGGTCACATAAGATCACCTGATCGTTGCCGCCTTCTTTGAATTTATCCACAATATTTCCCATCTGACCCGGACTGATAAACTGGGGTTTTTTAACGTTGATCACCGCACCGGTACGGGCCATCGCCTCAACTAAATCAGTCTGACGCGCCAGAAATGCCGGCAGTTGGATGACATCAACCACTTCCGCCACCGGCTGTGCCTGTGCCGACTCATGCACGTCAGTGATAATTTTCACACCGAAAGTTTGTTTCAGCTCCTGAAAAATCTTCATTCCCTCTTCCAGACCAGGGCCGCGGTAAGAGTGAATTGATGATCGGTTTGCTTTATCAAAAGAGGCTTTGAAAACATAAGGAATGCCCAATTTTTGTGTCACTGTCACATAGTGCTCACAAATACTCATGGCCAAATCCCGTGACTCAAGGACATTCATACCACCAAAGAGAACAAACGGTAGATCATTCGCGACCTTAATATCACCAATATGAACCACTTTCTGTTGCATACTTATACCTTCCGTTAGGGACCAATAAATTAATGAGATAAATCAGTGCAAAACAATATTTCAGAGCAAAACAATAATTTCAATGTAAAACCATAATTTCAATGTAAAACCATAATTTCAATGTAAAACCATGCATTGCTGCTGAATGGCGTATATCTGCATTCTGACCATTTCTGCCACCGGGTCCTCCGGGCAGTGCTCCACAAAATAATTTAAATCAGAAACCGCAATATGATTACAATCAAGTTCCGCATAAATCAGCCCCCTATCACGTATTTCATAGGGGTTGTCGGGATCAAATATCAGCACAGCTTCACTCGTCCTTAGCGCCAATTCCATCTGCCCTTCGTCCATTAACGCGACTTTTATTATATCCAGCACTTTACGTACAATGCTGGCGTTATCAGCGCCTTGCAAATCATCGGCTGCTAATTTAGCTGTCTGGCTAATGTTACCTTTAAGCCACACATCAAGCACGTATTCACTTAACGCTTCGCCATTGAGTGGATTAATAAACCTCGCCGTGTTATCTGGATAATCAACACGCAAAATCAACTGTGTTGGAAAGACCACCGGCATAAACGGCAGCTCTAAAGCCTGAGCAATATGGATAAGAATTACCCCTAAAACAACAGAGGAACCTTGGCGGGTTTGCAGTACTTTATCTAGCCATAATGTATCTGACAGACAATAAACACCACTGGCACCGCCGAATTTCCAACTTTGATAAAAAAGCCTCAGTAATTTTTCCAACCGTTCTTCTATGGTTAGCTGCGGAGATATTTCACGTCTGGCTTCATCAATCAATGCTTGAAGCTGCATTTCCACTGAATGCTGAGGAAAATCAGAACGCAATGTTCGGGAAATTAACAGGATACCGCTACTTAACGATGCATTATTAAATTCATAATCAGCTATGGCTTTCATCACTTTTCCACTGACCCTGTGTTATTCGCTCATTACCGCCATAATCCTGAAAAGTAGCCACCTGCCGATAACCACTTTCAGAAAACAGGCTTCTTACAACATTTCCCTGTTTCCAACCATGTTCCAATAACAACCACCCACCAGGTAACAAAAAATGGCGAGATAGATCAATAATGGTATTCAGATCAGCAATTCCCTGTTTTGCCGCAATTAATGCACTATCCGGCTCAAACCGAACATCGCCCTGAGATAGATGTGGATCGGTTTCATCTATGTAAGGCGGATTACTGACAATCATACCAAACTGTTGATTATTTAACGAAAAAAACCAATTGCTTAACAAAAAATCCACATTTTGTATTTTGAGTTTTTCAGCATTGCTCTGCGCCAGCATCACCGCATCAGGATTGATATCAACCCCGGTAACCCGGCAATCAGGGCGCTCACTGGCGATTGCCAATGCAATTGCGCCGGTTCCCGTTCCCAAATCCAGAATGCGGCAAGGTGTCAGCGATAGCCGTTCAAGTGCCTTTTCTACCAGACATTCTGTGTCAGGACGCGGGATTAACGTAGCGGGAGAGACATTTAATGGCAACGACCAGAATTCACGCTCACCGGTGATGTAGGCAATGGGTTCACCTTTCACCCGGCGAGCGAGTAAAGCCTCAAGCTGGCTGAACTGCTCTGGCGCTAGCTGAGTTTCACCAAATGCCAATATATAAGTTCGGGAATGGTGAGTGACAAACCCCAACAAAATTTCCGCCTCTCGTTTAGGCGTGTCACTTGCCGATAACTGTATTGTGGCTTGTTTAAGCCAAGATTGATAATCCATCAATCCTGCTCTGACAAAGCCGATAATAGATCAGCCTGATACTCATTCACGATCGGTTGAACAAGCATATCCAATTTGCCTTCCATCACTTCATCAAGGCGGTACAAAGTGAGGTTAATGCGGTGGTCCGTCACCCGTCCTTGCGGGAAATTGTAAGTACGATTGCGATCTGAACGATCACCGGAACCCAACAAGTTACGGCGCTCAGAAGCTTCCGCTTCCTGACGTTTACGAACCTCAGCAGCGCGAATACGTGCCGCCAATACCGACATCGCTTTCGCTTTATTTTTATGCTGTGAACGTTCATCCTGACATTCAACGACAATGCCAGTTGGAATATGAGTGATACGGATGGCGGAATCCGTGGTGTTGACATGCTGTCCACCCGCCCCCGATGAACGGAACGTATCAATACGCAGATCACCTGAACTGATTTCCGGCAACTCGGCTTCCGGGATCTCCGGCAAAACCGCAACGGTACAAGCAGAAGTGTGAATACGCCCTTGCGATTCGGTTTCCGGTACACGTTGAACACGATGCCCCCCCGATTCAAATTTTAAATGACCATAAACCTGCTCACCGGAAACTTTAGCAATAATTTCCTTATAGCCACCATGCTCACCATCGTTAGCACTGATGACCTCAACTTTCCAACGCCGGGATTCAGCATAACGGCTGTACATACGAAACAGATCGCCGGCGAAAATAGCCGCTTCATCACCACCGGTCCCTGCACGCACTTCAAGAAAACAGTTACGCTCATCATCAGGATCTTTCGGCAACAGCAACAATTGTAGTTGCTGCTCTAATTCTTCATTGCGAACCTTAGCGTCCCTGATCTCTTCCTGTGCCATTTCCCGCATTTCAGGGTCATCAAGCATTATTTCGGCTGCTTTAAGATCATCCTGAACAGCACACCAGGCCTTAAAACAGTTCGTCACATCAGTCAGTTGAGCATATTCCCGCGATAAAGCACGAAAACGTTCCTGATCAGCAATCACATCGGCATCACCGAGATGAGCCAAAACTTCCTCGTGACGTTCTTGTAATGCTTCCAATTTAGCAACAATAGAAGGCTTCATTCTTGGTTTCAGACCCTATTCCGAAATATGGTTAATTATGCTCCAGCCCTAGGCTGTCACGTAATAAATTAAGACGCTCCAAGTCACCATTGCTGGCTGCTTGCTGGAGTGATTTGGTAGGAGCATGTATCAGGCGGTTCATCAATTGATGAGTCAATTGATTGATTGCCTGTTCTACGTCAGCTCCCTGATTGATAGCAGTCAGTGCTTTAGCGGCCATTTCAGCCCGCACCTGCTCTGCCTGATTACGATACTCAAGGATTGAATTCACTGCGCCCTGCGCACGCAACCAGTCCATAAAATAGCGGCTTTCCTGCTGAACAATACATTCAGCCTGAACCGCCGCTGCTTTGCGCTGTGCAAGATTCTGCTGAATAATTGCCTGCAAATCGTCAACACTGTAGAGATAGACGCTATTGAGTTTTTCCACATCAGGCTCTATATCCCGAGGAACCGCAATATCAATGAGCAACATCGGTTGGTTACGGCGTAACTTTAATGCACGTTCAACCATCCCTTTACCGATAATAGGCAACGGGCTGGCAGTCGAACTGATAACAATATCGGCTTCAGCTAAACGTATGTCAATTTCAGGCAAGGTGATCACTTCCGCCTGAACTTCATCAGCCAATACCTGTGCCTTCTCTTTCGTCCTGTTAGCAATCATCATATGGTGCACACGATGCTCTTTCAAATGACGAGCCGCTAGCTCAATGGTTTCTCCGGCACCTACCAACAAAATATTCAGTTCAGAAAGTGATTCAAAAATCTGCCGCGCCAAGGTACAAGCGGCAAATGCAACAGAAACCGCATTCGAACCAATCTCTGTTTCCGTTCTGACGCGCTTGGCAACAGAAAATGATTTCTGAAATAGTCGCTCCAGTTCACTCGATAAAGAGTGGCTGTGCTGCGACTCGGCAAATGCTTTCTTCACTTGCCCAAGAATCTGAGGTTCTCCAAGTACCAACGAGTCCAGCCCACTCGCCACTCTCATCAAGTGGCTAACAGCTTCATTATCACAATGCCAGTAAATACTGGATCTTAGCTCTCTAGGATTGAGTTGATGGTATTCACACAACCAGCCAATTAACTGCTCATACAGATTATCTTGCTGCTCTACGCTGAGATAAAGTTCCGTACGATTACACGTTGACAATACAACCCCCCCTTTCACCAGGGGATGCTGGAGGAGGTTATCAAGTGCTTCACCAATCGTGTCTGGAGAAAAAGTCACCCGTTCACGCAAAGATACAGGGGCCGTTTTATGGTTAATACCAAGTGCTAACAAAGTCATATCAACTTCATTGAGTTATCAGCAGGGAGACAGTTCATCGTAAAAAACATTCTATACCCATTATCCTTCAAGTTGCCTCTTTGTTGGCTGCGCTCGCTCCCTTGCCGTCGCGACGCATCTTGAAATCCATAGGGTATAATATTGATGAAATCATCACCCTTAATAAGGACTCTTATAAGCTGTGCATTCTACTTGATACCTCAGCTCAATAAAAGACAATCAGCAGTGTCTGATATCATTATTCAGAACATTTTTTTGAAATTTAACTGGATTAATAGTTCATTCTTCATTATTAAGTGATGTAAAAGTTTTCACGTTATTAAACAGGGATTACCGATGAAGCCAATACAAAAATTATCATTATTCCGCCTATTGCCACTCTCTTGTGTACTGTTGACCGCCTGTACATTAACGCAACCGAGCGGAACAGGTTCGGCGGATTCACCCCAATGGCGAACACATACCCAACAGCTACAGCAATTAAATCAATATCAAACACGTGGATCTTTTGCCTATCTGTCTAATGAGAAAAAAGTTTATGCCCGCTTTTTCTGGCAACAATATCATCCTGAACGCTACCGTTTATTACTGACTAACCCACTGGGCAGCACGGAATTAGAGCTGATCGTTCAGCCAAACATGACGCAATTAACCGATAGCCAAGGTAAAAAATATTTTAGTGATAACCCCGAAGAGATAATTTACCAGCTCACCGATATGGATATTCCATTAGATAATCTGCGGCATTGGATAACGGGTCTCCCCGGTGATGCCAAAAACTTTAAACTGGATGCTAGCTATTTATTGAAAACCGTCAATTATCAGCAAAATGGCGCGACTTGGCAGGTTAACTATCAATCCTACGATACCTCAACCACCCCCGCCCTTCCCAACCGTCTGGAACTGATTCAGGGTGATCGCCGCATTAAACTGAAAATGGATAACTGGACCACAAAATAATGACATTAACTTGGCCCTCACCGGCAAAACTGAACCTATTTCTCTATATCACCGGTCGTCGCGCTGACGGTTACCACCAGTTACAAACGCTATTTCAATTTCTTAATTATGGTGATGAAATTACAATTACCCCTCGTCAGGATAATGAAATTCGTTTACTGACACCCGTAGAGGGAGTGGAACACGATAACAACCTGATTGTTCGCGCAGCACGTCTCTTGCGATCCTACAGCGACAAACACCATACGGGTATTGCTCATAAAGGTGCTGATATTCAGATCAACAAACGTCTGCCAGTGGGCGGTGGGTTAGGCGGAGGTTCATCCAATGCCGCTACCGTACTCATAGCCCTGAATTATCACTGGCAAACCGGTTTCACAGACGAAACACTGGCAGCCCTCGGCGTGAGTCTTGGTGCTGATGTGCCCATCTTTGCCAAAGGGCATGCCGCATTCGCAGAAGGTATTGGTGAAATCCTGCACATAGCAGAGCCGGAAGAAAAATGGTATCTGGTTGCGCATCCTGGTATTGAAATCTCAACTCTGCGTGTCTTCACAGATCCAGAATTAAAACGTGATACACCAATTCGCCCTCTGGCCGCATTATTAAAGGCTCCGTACCTAAATGATTGTGAATCTCTTGTAAGAAAACGTTTCCGTAAGGTTGAACAGCTTCTTTCATGGCTGCTAGAATACGCGCCGTCACGCCTGACCGGAACCGGTGCATGTGTATTCGGTGAATTTGAATCAGAAGCATCGGCCCGTAAGGTGTTAAATCAAGCCCCTGAGTGGTTGCAGGGTTTTGTTGCGCGTGGCGTTAACAATTCACCTTTGCACAATTTCCGCTCTGGGATACCCGTGTTATTGAACCAATGAATAAATATGTTATTTAACATTGGTCAACAATATCTCTCTGGACGCAAGCCTGAGGTCTTTCTCGTGCCCGATATGAAGCTTTTTGCTGGTAACGCTATCCCGGAACTAGCACAACGTGTTGCCAACCGCCTGTACACTAATCTTGGAGATGCTGCTGTCGGCCGTTTCAGCGACGGTGAAGTCAGCGTGCAAGTTAACGAAAATGTGCGTGGTGGTGATATTTTCATCATCCAGTCCACTTGTGCACCGACTAACGACAACCTGATGGAATTAGTCGTTATGGTTGATGCACTGCGTCGTGCTTCCGCAGGACGTATTACCGCAGTAATCCCTTATTTCGGTTATGCCCGTCAGGACCGTCGAGTCCGTTCCGCCCGTGTGCCAATTACCGCCAAAGTTGTTGCAGACTTCCTATCCAGTGTCGGTGTAGACCGCGTACTGACCGTTGATCTACATGCTGAGCAGATCCAAGGTTTCTTTGATGTTCCGGTTGATAACGTATTTGGCAGCCCAATTCTGCTGGAAGATATGCTACAGAAAAAGTTAGAAAACCCTATCGTTGTTTCCCCGGATATTGGCGGGGTTGTCCGCGCACGTGCTATTGCTAAGCTGCTGAATGATACCGATATGGCCATCATCGATAAACGCCGCCCACGCGCTAACGTTTCTCAAGTGATGCATATTATCGGTGATGTCGCTGGCCGCGACTGCGTGCTGGTCGATGACATGATCGATACCGGAGGCACCTTATGCAAAGCGGCTGAAGCATTGAAAGAACGCGGAGCAAAACGTGTATTTGCCTATGCTACTCACCCGATTTTCTCCGGCAATGCGGTGGACAACATTAAAAACTCGGTGATTGATGAAGTGGTTGTTTGTGACACCATCCCATTGTCTGCTGAGATCAAAGCACTCAACAAAGTTCGTACGCTCACTTTGTCCGGTATGTTAGCTGAAGCGATCCGACGAATCAGTAATGAAGAGTCAATTTCTGCGATGTTTGAGCACTAATAAATAAGTTGTACTCATCTATCGCTATTTAAGAAAAAAACCCGTTGTACAAGAGCTTCAACGGGTTTTCTGCTTACTCTGGAATAGTAATACTTCTCCATTTTTGTTATGGATACCGATGACTACCACGACGATAACGCTCATCATAGTTTCTTAGCCACCAATAACGATCTGCCACACCTTCCCGACCTCCCACACCGGCACCAGCCAACCAAACAAGCCCGCCAATAAAAACGCCTAATAGCGCTGCTTCAGATAAAAACTCAGGCCAGCCAAAACCGAAGATGTGAGGCAGTAATGTATAAGCCAGGCTACTCACTATGGTGAACATACCAACACCCATCAATACATTACCGACTATGAAGGCACTTTGACGTTTCATATGTTACCTCCAACACTCTTCGTTAATACACACTTTCCGTTAATACACACTCTCCGTGAACACTAAGAACCGAAAATTCAACAGCTAACGTTAATTGACTCTATATAACTTTATAGCCTATTTATAGTATAGCCCTATTTCATAAAAGGTCATTGCGGACACGATCACAACTAAAGGAGATTTAATAACAATTCCCTCATCATTGTGAGAAATAACATGAAGAAATAATGAATTACATAGCCTGAACTTCGCTTAAAGAGAAGTTCAGGTTTTTAACTAAATATTGATGTATAACAATGATAGTTGTGAAATTCCATCCAGGTTATATATTCTTAATCAATGATTCCTACCGGGATAATAAAAATCATCTTATTTTCACACTGCATGATAACGGCTAAAAACAGGGGATTTGTCTAATTTTTCAATGAGTAACCATCAATCAGCATCCCCAAATATCCAACGCCTAATATAGCCCTGGGGTTAATTCTATCCACGCTTGAAAATATACCCTCCCATCAATACAACTTATATACACCGATGCAAATTCATTCATGGGAGATACATGATTATGAGGCGAATACCCACGAGTATAAGAAGAAGAAACTCTAAAGCTAAAATAGCCATTTTTATCGGTAGTCATATGTTTGTCTTGATCACTCAATGACAGATAAGATCCCATAGATATTCCTATAGTTACATTAGGTTCACCTACGCCATTCTTATATAAATACCCAGCTATAATACCGCTTGAAAATGAATACAGCACAGCCGGAAATTTTATAATCTTTAACTGATATGGATTATACGTGAAACACATAGCTATAGCCTTTTCAATAGCTCCCGCTTGTGCCATTAGCATCACTTCACCAGCACGACTAGATTGTATTGACGCCGTTATCTTACCATCTTTATTTGTCATCCCCGACGACGGAACTACTGTTGCCCCACTATCTGCATAGAAGGTTATTTCTTGGTTTTTAATTCCATTACCCAACCGATCATACACCGTTGCAACTACCTTATTTTCATCGGCACTCTTAGTCCATGCATTATTTTTTTCTAAGTCAAGATTAAGCACTGCCACCGATTGAGGAGCAACAGTAAACTCGACCTGGAGAGGAGGGGCTTCTATTTGAGTATCATCTTCCAAGCAAGCATACACATTCCCTTGACACGGAGTTGAATCAGTAGAGATTATTTCAACTGATACCTTACCCAGTACTCCTGTACCTTTTATAATTTTACGATCATTATTCTCTTTAAATACCATAGATTGATTATCTAACGTGAAAATTATATTCACCCCATGCAATAAATAACCATCCTGGATTGCGCTTACACTGATATCTATCGGTTTATCCGCAGTTTCTGTTTTTTCACTTGATAGCCAATTTAATGTTTTAGCCTCTTTTGGTTCTTGATCGTCATTCATTTCATTCTCCTAATTTATCACTATCATCAACGAATTAAAGTTAAAAAAATAATTTCAAGTTGATAACATTATACTAATTAACAATATTCCTTACGTTAAACAAAAGGAAAGTGTTTAAAATTAATAGAAAATTGAATCGACTTATCAGTATCGGGTAAACTTATTATCACATTATTTTTTTCTGCTTTGGTATTAGTTATATGGAAAGTTGTACAACCATCTTTACTAATCGCAACCTGCAACTCTCTTTCATTATCACCATAACCTGAAATTATCGCGGAGCCATCAGTACGAACAAGTAATCTTTTACCGGAATAGACAGTACGGTCCACAATAACATAACCACTACAAACACTCATGCCATCAGCAGGTACTTCAGAGGTAAATGCATAAGCACTGATAATATTTCCTCCATCTCTCCACTCACTAAATACTGCCTGACTTACACCCGGTGTTATAGAACCATCCTCCGCCGAAACAGTACAACGAAAACTACCCGCTACCTCAGATTGCAAATGGAAATAAGCCAGCCCGAAACTATTAGGGGCAAACTGATATTTTGCACCACCCCCTTCAACAATACTGCCTGATTCAACACTGGCCGATAATCTCTTTCCTGGCGGCCCATAAACCACAGCTAAATTTTTCGGGTTTATTCTGGGATATTCATTAGATACCATCGGCGCACCTTCACTAATTGATATCATGGCAGATGACATATCCGTTAGCGACAATATCACTGAACCTGGAGCAGAACTATTATTACCAACCTCATAATACCCGGTTCCCACGCCCTCTTGCCCCAAACAAAGCACATTTTCCGCCGGCACCACTAAAGAAACATAACCCTGCTTAACATCCTCATCACTGACTATTATTGGTTGTGCATCCCAGGCCGCCCTCGCAATCGGCTCATAGTCAAAATTATGCCCTTGCCAGTGGAATATGACGCTATCGCCTTTCTGCATCTGCTGATAACTGATATGCACATTTAACCCACGATGTTGTACAAGAGATGAATAGTGAATCACGCCAGATGTTGAATCTGGATAAATTGATGGTAATAATTTTATCGATGGGGAATTAATAATTTTAATAACAGCCGGTTTAGAGAAATTTTCATTCTCGAAATCATCGGCTGATGTATAAGTCACATTATAGCAACCATCCGGTATTTCAGAGAACGGAATAGTTACAGTAAAAAAAATATTATTAATATTCTGAATATAATAGGGACGAGAAAGGATTCCCCCAACACTGACCACTATTGCATCCCAGATTTTTAGCTTTTTATGATAGGGTACTTTGATAATTAAATCTTGGTTCTGTTGAACAGAAACATCAATCAGACCATTATTATCTGCTTGCGGCAACTCTGGCGACGATAAAGAAATAAGTGTATTGTCGTTATTGATAATCATATTTCACCTCCCATTGGAATCGGTCTGAACGATAAAACAAAATTGACTTTATCGCCTGAATCCGAATCAGGTACTGTTAGCCAAACATTAACTTTACCTACTGTGTTGCTAATCACATTCACTGTCGCACTACCATCCTCCTTTAATGGAATATCGGCCCAGCCTTTATTATAACCATCGATGAGAGCATTATTATTCACTCTTATACGGATTTGATTAATATCATCATTATGTTCACGATCAATAAAAAGATATATCGAGCAAGGCGTCTCCCCATCTGCCGGAGCGCCTGTAGTATAATTATAGGCGGTAAATACTATAGCTTCATCAGACTGACGATAATTACCAAAAATAAGCGGAAAAGATATTACCTTATTGATATCCTCTTGTGGGGCCATCATCAAAAGAGCCGAAAATTCTTCGCTATTTTTAATATTTTTATGTTCAAACGGAGAACGAACATAAAAATGCCCTTTTCCAGCCCCATCTAACGTCAATATGATCTGATCTACATTAATATTATCGTCTACAATAGAAGCACCGGCAGATGTCGTAGCATAGAATTTATACCCAGGTAGACCATATACAGTCACAATATTTTTGGGATTAAGATTAGGGTAATCGGTTAAATCACTTATCGCCGCGTTTTCTGTGATAATCACACTTGACATGCCGTTATTCATACTGTCACCATTAACTCCATGATTTATTAATTGAAGATAACCTACAATAAAAAATCGCCAGTTCACAAATAAGCAATATTTCCTAGAAAATGGAAAACGCTTATGCATTTTCCAATAAAAAAATAAAAGTTCAATCAGTTAAATTTATTGTCCAGGTGGAACCGTATCAATGAGTCCAAACCAAATCTTGGAATTCTTTATTCTTACACTGTAAGTGACATAAACTAATCCTGGTCCATCATCATACGAATCTACACCGGTAAAAGGTGCCTGACCCAGCAGAATAATCGCCTCTCCAGCCGCCACTTCGTCGGCAGTTACCGTATGGGGTTCAAGAGAATAAATTTTTGAAGATGGAATATCATTGACAACACCATTAACGTAAATACGTACCTTGATAACACTATCCACATCTATTCCATTTTTTTTACCCACAGCAATACGCGCATCCAGCCCTCCCCCTAAAATTTTTACAAGATTGATCTTACCTCGCTGTCCAAGTTCACTCTGATCTTTATGAGTAAAAATTCTAGGTGCTGCTAATGTACGCCTAATATTTGGTGGTTGACTGGGCACTGATCTCGTTAAATTAAAATAGAGAGCAGATGACATAGTTATATTTCCCGTTGTATCAGCCATATAATAATATAACTCATTATCGCCAATATTTGGAACACTGGCATATGGAACTGAAATAAACGGACTATTCAATTGATTCAGATCAGTAATGACAGCAGACGCACTTGGCGTTTCATCATCATCTTCTCTGATCATTAAGAAAATTCTATCTCTCGGTTTAACACTTTCATAAAATGGGATACTCACATGAAAACCTGTACTGCTATTTCCTACTAATGGTGTTAATTTATCACCGTCCAATTCTTCAATATCTGGCATTTCAAGGGTTGGATTAATGTCTTCTGTAATAAACAGAATATTTGATGAAGATTTCTTTGAGAAATCCGGCAATTCTGTGAATATATCAACCGCATAGTTCCCCTTCCCTTTCTGACCGGGGAAAATCCTTAAAGCAACAAAACCGTTTTCATCCGTATTAATATAATATTTATTACTACTTAACTTTCGAATAAAAGGAGATATCTCCGCCGTAATTTGTTCTCCATCATACCCAAAAATACGCACTATTCTATCAGTTACCAGAGGGATTTGAAAATAGGGTAACGGCTCACTTGTTTTGCTCAACGCATAGATATTAATAAGCAGGCTGCCATTCAATTCAGAAGGTCGTTCATCATCCTCTGCCGGAGAGAAATCTTTTATCAACGAATCGCCAATAATGATAGGTTCAAACGCTGCATGTGAAAAACCATTTTTATCAATAGGATAAAATGTTATCTCTAATTTAGCATCGGGGTCCGTAGTATTATCCATTGAAAATATTATGGTAAAATCACCGGCACCAGAATTGGCAGTAACAACAAATTTTGCGGTGCAAGTATTATTCTTGACATCCCTTGAAATACGAGGAGTCTCATCAAAACTGACACCTTGCTGGTCACTGTACACTATATCAGTCGTTTCCGTTACTTTATGGATCTCATCACCTGAATAAGTCACAGTAATAACAACTGGGCACTCTTCTAAAACCGTTATTCCTGAAACGATATCTGCTGTAAGTGTCGACATATTGAACCTCATATTAAATTTAAACATCAATAAGTAAAAAACATCTAATTTTCTATCAAAATTAATGCACTTCCACAATGATGCTGACTACCTATTATCTCCTTCCTGTTTCTCACACAAATAAACTATTTACTTTAGTTGTTACTGTAATAACAATAAACCCACCACTCAGAGCATAAATTTTATATCCAAGTATACCCTATATAATCACCCTATTTTTGGGTAAAGATTAGGGTAATTGTTAAATCATTTTTCGCTATGTTTACCATTATTCATACTGTCACCATTAGTTCCATGATTTATTGTTGAAGATAAAAACACTTAATAAAACATTATAATTCGGTAATAAAGAAATCGCCAGTTCACAAATAAGCAATATGTCCGAGAAAATGGAAAACGCTTATGCATTTTCCATAAACAGGTAAAAGCCCAATCAGTTAAATTTATTGTCTAGGTGGAACGGTATCAATATGTCCAAACCAAATCTTAGATTCTTTTTTGCCTACGCTATAAGTGATATAAACCGAGCCTGGCGTACCATCACTATATGAATCTACATTAGTAAAAGGTGCCTGACCAAGCAGAATAATAGCCTCACCAGCCGCCACTTCGTCAGCAGTTACTGTATGAGGTTCAACAGAATAAATTTTTGAGGATGGGTTCCCATTTACAATACCATTAACGTAAATACGTACATTAATGACATTATTTACCTCTATTCCACTGTTTTTACCCACAGCAATATGGGCATCCAACCCTCCACCTAAAATATACTGAAAACTAATCTTACCTGGCCAGCCAAATTCCTCCTGTCGTTTATGATTAAAAATTCTAGGTCTCGCTAATATACGCCTAATCTCTGGTGGCTCATTTGGTACTGAACTCGTTAAATCAAAATAGAGGGCAGATGACATGGTGATATTTCCCATTGCATCAGCCATATAATAATATAACTCATTACCACCAATATTGGGAATATTGGCATATGGAACTAAAATAAACGAATTATCCAACTGATTTAAATCATTAATGACAGTAGACACACTTGACATTTCGGCATTATCTTCTCTGATCATTAAGAAAATTCTATCTTTCGGTCTAAAACCTTCATAAAATGGAATATTCACATGAAAACCTGTACTGCTATTTCCTTCTGATGGAGTCAATTTATTGCCATTCAACTCTGCAATATCTGGTGCCGCAAGCGTTGGAGCAATGTCTTTTGTAATAAACAGAATATTTGATAAAGATTTCTTTGAAAAATCCGGTAATTCTGTGAACATATCAACTGTATAATTACTATTCTTCTTCTTATAAGGGAAAACCCTTAAAGCAACAAAACCTTCATTATTTGTATTAATATAGTATTTATTATTACTGTAATGTAAAATAAGAGGCAATATTTCTTCCGTAATTTGTTCTCCATCATATCCAAAAACACGCACTAACTTATCAATTACCAGAGGGATTTGGAAATAGGGTAACGGCTCATTTTTTTCACTCAGCGCATAGATATTAATAAGGAGGCTGCCATTAAATTCAGAAGGTTCCTCATTATCTGCTGCCGGAGATAAATCTTTTATCAGCGAATCGCCAATAATGATAGGTTCGAACGCTGCATGTGAAAAACCATTTTTATCAATAGGATGAAACGCAATTTCCAATTTAGCATCAGGGTCCGTAACCTTATCCATTGAAAAGGTTATGGTGAAATCACTGGCACCAGAAGCAGCAGTAACAATAAATTTCGCAGTGCAGATATTATTTTCGACATCTCTTGAAATACGAGCAGTTTCATCAAAACGGGTATTTTCTGGGTGACTGTACACTATGTCAGTCGATTCCGTTACTTTATGAGTCTTATCACCTGAATAAGTCACCGTGATAACAACCGGGCACTCTTCTAAAACCGTTATTCCTGAAACGATATCTGTTGTAAGTGTCGACATATTAAACCTCATATTAAAGTTAAACATCTATAAGTAACAAACACTTAATTTTCTATCAAAATAATGCGTTTATACAACGATGCTTATTATCTATTACCTCCTTCCTGTTTATCACATAAATAAATTATTTACTTTAGCTGTTAAAGTAATAGCAATAAATCCACTACTCATAACATAAGCTTTACATCCAAGTATACCCTATATAGTTACAATATATCTGGGATTAAGATTACAATAATTGCTAAATCGCTTTTCGCCATGTTTACCATTATTCATTCCGTGATTCCGTGATTAAAAATAAAATGACAATGCTTAATAAAATATTATAGTATATAATAAAGAAATCGCCAGTTAACAAACAAGAAAAATCTCAATCAGTTAAATTTATTATCTTGCTGGAACAGTATCAATGTATCCAAACCAAATCTTAGATTCCTTTTGGCCTACGCTGTAAGTGATATAAACTGAGCCTGTCGTACCATCACGATATGAGTCTATATTAGTAAAAGGCGTCTGACCAAGCGGAATAATAGTCTCTCCAGCCTCCACTTCTTCGGCAGTTACCGTATGAGGATCAACAGAATAAAGTTTCGAAGATGGATTCTCATTTACAATACCATTAACGTAAATACGTACATTAATGACATTATTTACCTCTATTCCACTGTTTTTACCCACAGCAATATAGACATCCAACCCTCCTCCTAAGATACCGTTAAGATTAATTGTACCTGGCCAGCTAAATTCCGATTGCGTTCTATGATTCAAAATTATAGGTCTCGCTAATATGCGCTGAATCTCTGGTGGTACATTTGGCACTGACCTCGTTAAATTAAAATAGAGGGCAGATGACATAGTGATATTTCCCGTTGCATCAGCGATATAATAGTATAACTCATTACCGCCAATATTTGGAACACTGGCATATGGAACTAAAATAAACGGATTATTCAACTGATTTAGATCAGTAATGACAGCAGACGCACTTGGCGTTTCGTCATTATCTTCTCTGATCATTAAGAAAACTGTGTCTTTCGGTCTAACACCTTCATAAAATGGGATACTCACATGGAAACCTGTACTGCTATATCCTATTGATGGCGTTAATTTATTACCACTCAGTTCTTCAATATCTGGCGTTGCAAGGGTTGGAGCAATGTCTTTTGTAATAAATAGAATATTTGATAAAGTTTTTTTCGAAAAATCCAGCAATTCTGTGAACATATCAACCGAATAGTTACTATTCTCTTTCTGACTGGGGAAAATCCTTAAAACAACAAAACCGTTTTTATCCGTATTAATATAGTATTTATTACTATCGAATTTTCGAACAAAAGGCAATATTTCTTCCGTAATTTGTTCCTTATCATACCCAAAAATACGCACTGGCTTATCCGTTACCAGAGGAATTTGAAAATAGGGTAACGGCTCATTTTTTTCACTCAACGCATAGATATTAATAAGCAGGCTGCCATTAAATTCAGAAGGCACCTCATTATCTGCTGCCGGAGATAAATCTTTTATCAGCGAATCGCCAATAATGATAGGTTCGAACGCTGCATGTGAAAAACCATTTTTATCAATAGAATGAAACGCAATTTCCAATTTAGCATCAGGGTCCGTAACCTTATCCATTGAGAATGTTATGGTGAAATCACTGGCACCAGAAGCAGCAGTAACAATAAATTTCGCAGTGCAGATATTATTTTCGACATCTCTTGAAATACGAGCGGTTTCATCAAAACGGGTATTTTCTGGGTGACTGTACACTATGTCAGTCGATTCCGTTACTTTATGAGTCTTATCACCTGAATAAGTCACCGTGATAACAACCGGGCACTCTTCTAAAACCGTTATTCCTGAAACGATATCTGTTGTAAGTGTCGACATATTAAACCTCATATTAAAGTTAAACACCAATCAGTAACAAACACTTAATTTTCTATCAAAATAATGCGTTTATACAACGATGCTTACTCTCTATTACCTCCTTCCTATTTTTCTCATAAATAAATTATTTTAACCATTACTGTAATAGTAATAAATCCACCATTCGCAGCATAAGCTTTATACCCAAATATACCCTATATAGTTACAGGTTAAGATTACGGTAATTGTTAAATCACTTTTCGCCATGCCTGCCATTATTCATACTGTCACCATTAACCCCATAATTTATTGTTGAAGATAAAATGACAACGCCTAATAAAATATTATAGTTCGGTAATAAAGAAATCGCCAGTTCACAAATAAGAAATATGTTCGGAAAAATGGAAAATGCTTACGCATTTCCCAATAAACAGGTAAAAACTCAATCAACTAAATCTATTTTCCAGATGGAACAATATCAATATGTCCAAACCAGATCTTAGATTCCTTTTGACCTACACTGTAAGTAATATAAACTAAGCTTGGCACATCACCACGATATGAGTCTACGGAACAGTATCAATGTATCCAAACCAAATCTTAGATTCTTTTCTGCCTACGCTGTAAGTGATATAAACTGAGCCTGGCGTACCATCACGATATGAATCTATATTAGCAAAAGCTGCCTGACCAAGCGGAATAATAGCTTTTCCTACCGCTACTTCTTCGGCAGTTACCGTATGAGGCTCAATAGGATAAAGTTTCGAAGATGGATTATCATTTATAATACCATTAGCATAAACACGTATATTGATAATATTATTTACCTCTATTCCACTTTTTTTATCCACAGCAATATAGGCATCTAATCCTCCGCCTAATATATCGTTAAGGTTGATCCAAGCTGGCCATCCGAATTCCAACTGTAGTATATGACTAAAAATTCTAGGTGCAGCTAATGTACGCTTAATCTCTGGTGGTACATTTGGTGCTGACCTCGTTAGATTAAAATAGAGGGCTGATGACATAGTTATATTTTCTGTTATATCAGCCCTATAATAATATAACTCATTATCGCCAATATTTGGAACACTAGCATATGGAACTAAAATAAACGGATCATTCAACTGATTCAGATCAGTAATAACAACAGACGCACTTGGTGTTTCGTCATTATCTTCTCTGATCATTAAGAAAATTCTATCTCTCGGTCTAACACCTTCATAGAATGGAATACTCACATGGAAACCTGTACTACTATTTCCTACTAATGGCGCTAATTTATTACCATTCAACTCTTCAATATCTGGCGCAGCAAGCGTTGGGTCAATATCTTCTGTAATAAACAGAATATTCGATGAAGATCTCTTTGAAAAATCCGGCAATTCTGTAAACATATCAACTGCATAGTTCCCCTTCCCTTTCTGACTGGGGAAAACACTTAAAGCAACAAAACCGTTTTTATCCGTATTAATATAATATTTATTACTATTTAATATTTGAATAAAAGGAGATATTTCTTCCGTAATTTTTTCTCCATCATACCCAAAAATACGCACTATCCTATCAGTTACCAGAGGAATTTGAAAATAGGGTAATGGATCATTTGTTCTACTCAGCGCATATAGATTAACAAGGAGGCTACCATTTGATTCAGAAGGTTTCTCATGATCCGCTGCCGGAGATAAATCTTTTATCAACGCATCACCAATAACTATAGGTTCAAATGCTGCATATGAAAAACCGTTTTTATCAATAGAATGAAATGCAATTTCCAATTTAGCATCGGGGTCCGTAGCCCTATCCATTGAAAATGTTATGGTGAAATCACCGGCTCCAGAACCAGCAGTAACAACAAATTTCGCAGTACAGGTATTTTTCTCAACATCTCTTGAAATACGAGGGATTTCATCAAAACGGGTATTTTTCGGGTTATCGTACACTATGTCAGTCGAACCCGTTACTTTGTGAGTATCATCGCCTGAATAAGTCACCGTGATAACAACCGGGCACTCTTCTAAAACCGTTATTCCTGAAATTATATCTGCTGTAAGTGTCGACATATTAAACCTCATATTAAAGTTAAACACCAACAAGTAACAACCACCTAATTTCTATCAAAATAATGTTCTTCTACAATGATGCTGACTATCTATTATATCCTCCCTACTTCTCACATAAATAAACTATTTACTTTAGCCATTACTGTAATAGCAATGTATTCTTTATCCAAAAGGTATCATAAAGTGGGATACAGTGCTTTCTCCACATATTCCTTGATTAATGTATGAGGATCAATAGTAATAAATACTTAATCTAACTCCTCTCACACAATACCATCATCGTAGACATTCATATTAATAATATCATCTAAATTAATTTCAGTGAATAATTAAATAATTGCTTTTTCCTCGCTGTCCAAGTTTTAAATGGCCTTGGTGAGTAAAAATTCTAATTACAGCTAATGTACGAGAAACCTCTGTGATCGCTAATTAGGGTCTGAATCTGTTAAAATAACGAGAAGATAACATGGCTACGTTTTCACTATAAGTCACAGTAATGACAATTGGACACGCTTCTAAAACCGTTATTCCTGAAACGATATCTGCCGTAAGTGTCAACATATTAAATCTCATATTAAAATTAAACACCAATAAGTAACAAACACCTAATTTCCTATCAAAATAATGCTCTTCTATAAATGATGCTTGCTACCTATTTATTTCCCCCTACTCCTCACATAAAACCACATAAGCACTTGAAGCTAAACCACTATTATCCAACAAATGAGCCTGAATTTTTGTATCATCTTTTTGTAGCCCGCCCATTCTTATTTCAGTCATCGATCCTTTAGTTGGATCACCTAATAAACCCTTTTGAATAAGATCTAAATCCAAATTATTAACCAGATAATCAATTGATTTACCAAGATCACTCTCTTGTATCCTATTTCCTCTTGTACACCAAGGTAAAGGTTTACTCTGGTCAATACGACTCTTCCGATCAGGGTAACCAATCCCCGGCCCTATCGGGTTAGGATCAAAAATTATAAAATGGTTAATTTTCACATCAGGAATAACATATTTTAAATACCGACCAGATTCTGGGTGTGTAAACGTTGCAGTTAATGTAACCATTCCTGCTTTTTTAACTTGAAAACGCTCTCCATCCACATCAATTACGTTCCTATTACTTGAATCATATACTCCAATATAACCACCAGATATTCCTGCTTTTCCAGGCAAATACTCAGATTTAAACTTCATTCCTTGCCAGCCAAAGTTCATTCTTTCCTTTGGTACTGAACGCCCGAGCAATTCTCTATCTTTATGGTGATAATCCAATATAAAGAAGTTAGCAACATCCTGCTCATTAGCCTTAATTTCTACCGTTTTATTCTTAGAGCCAACAGATGAATCATTCACTTTGGCCGTTACCATAACAGCAACAAACCCGCCACTTTTACTATATATCTGATATTGCGCTTTCCCATCAGCATCTGTTTTACCATCACCCACTACCTGAGTAACTAGGTTTTTATCAGTGATGGTAACTCCCTTACTATTTGTCACACTCCAGGCCACCGCAACACCGCTTTTCGCCTGCCCGGAAAAATCTTTTACTGTGGCAGTAAAGGTATAAGTATGCCCCTCGCCTTCTCCTTCTGTTACGTGATCTGGGCTAACAGTAAGAGAAGCAAGCTCATCAGGGCTGATAAAACTGACTTTTTTATCCGCATTCATTGGCGTCTGCTGAGTAGCCGTTTTTGCCGATACTTGTACATCAATCGCTACCACTGTACTGGTTAAGGTCGCGGTCACCTGCCCCTGCGCGTTACTCACCGAGTTGTTCTGTTTCGTCAGTTTTAGCCCATCAGCCTTTGGATCTGTCTGCCAGTCAATCTCAATCGGTTTATCCGCCACCAGATTGCCGTGCCCATCCTTTACTGTCGCCGTGAAGGTATAACTGTCACTGCCGTTGTTGTAGTGCTCCTTGTCTTTATCCGCATCCACCGTCACGCTGGAGACATAATAGCTGGTGCTGAACTCCGTAAAACTGACTTTCCCGTTCGCGTTCTCCGCCGTCTTCTGGCTGGCTGTTTTCGCCGATACCTGCACATTCTCCACCGCCGCTGTACTGGTTAAGGTCGCGGTCACCTGTCCCTGCGCGTTACTCACTGAGTTGTTCTGTTTCGTCAGTTTTAACCCCTCAACCGTTGGCTCTGTCTGCCAGTCAATGTCGACCGGTTGACCCACCACCGGCTTGCCATGCCCATCCACCACCGTCGCCGTGAAGGTATAACTGTCACTGCCGTTGTTGTAGTGCGCCTTGTCTTTATCCACCTCCACCGTCACGCTGGCGACATAATAGCTGGCGCTGTACTCCGTAAAACTGACTTTACCGTTCGCGTTCTCCGCCGTCTTCTGGCTGGCTGTTTTCGCCGATACCTGCACATCAGATACCACCACTGTGCTGCTTAACGTCGCCGTCACCTGTCCCTGCGCGTTACTCACCGGGCTGTTCTGTTTCGTCAGTTTTAGCCCGTCAACCTTTGGATCTGTCTGCCAGTCAATGTCGACCGGTTGACCCACCACCAGATTGCCGTGCCCGTCCTTCACCGTTGCCGTGAAGGTATAACTGTCACTGCCGTTGTTGTAGTGCGCCTTGTCTTTATCCACTTCCACCGTCACGCCGGTGACATAATAGCTGGCGCTGTACTCCGTAAAACTGACTTTACCGTTCGCGTTCTCCGCCGTCTTCTGGCTGGCTGTTTTCGCCGATACCTGCACATTCTCTACCGCCGCCGTGCTGGTTAAGGTCGCGGTCACCTGCCCCTGCGCGTTACTCACCGGATTGTTCTGTTTCGTCAGTTTTAACCCGTCAACCGTTGGATTTGTCTGCCAGTCAATGTCGATCGGTTTATCCGCCACCGGCTTGCCATGCCCATCCACCACCGTCGCCGTGAAGGTATAACTGTCACTGCCGTTGTTGTAGTGCGCCTTGTCTTTATCCGCATCCACCGTCACGCTGGCGACATAATAGCTGGCGCTGTACTCCGTAAAACTGACTTTACCGTTCGCGTTCTCCGCCGTCTTCTGGCTTGCTGTTTTCGCCGATACCTGCACATCAGATACCACCACTGTGCTACTTAACGTCGCAGTCACCTGACCCTGCGCGTTACTCACCGAGTTGTTCTGTTTCGTCAGTTTTAGCCCGTCAACCTTTGGATCTGTCTGCCAGTCAATGTCGATTGGTTTATCCGCTACCGGCTTGCCATGCCCATCCACCACCGTCGCCGTGAAGGTATAACTGTCACTGCCGTTGTTGTAGTGCTTCTTGTCTTTATCCACTTCCACCGCCACGCTGGCGACATAATAGCTGGCGCTGAACTCCGTAAAACTGACTTTGCCGTTCGCGTTCTCCGCCGTCTGCTGGCTGGCTGTTTTCGCCGATACCTGCACATTCTCTACCGCCGCCGTGCTGGTTAAGGTCGCGGTCACCTGCCCCTGCGCGTTACTCACCGGATTGTTCTGATTCGTCAGTTTTAGTCCGTCAACCTTTGAGTCTGTCTGCCAGTCAATGTTGACCGGTTGACCCACC